>NZ_CDWRCL010000204.1:0-7655 GCF_977927575.1 Frankia sp. CcCS3 | reverse complement strand
CCTGCATACTCCTCTGTCTGGAGGAGACCGGGAACGAGTTCCGGCTGGTAGCACCAGAGGCGAGAGGCCGCCTCTTCGAGCCCGATGTACAGGTCGAGCCAGGCCGGGATGACGTCGCCGTAGCTGTGCCACCAGCCGCGCGCCTTCGTCTCCTTCGCGAGCCCCATCAGCGCCTCGGTCAGATCGGTGGGCGCACCGTAGATCCGGCACATGATCTCTACGTCGAAGCTTCGGAGCGAGGTCAGCCCCGACTCGATGCGCTAGATCTTGGCCTCGGACCACTCCAAGCGCCGTGCGGCTGCCCGCACGGTCAGTTCCGAAGATCACGCAGGTACCGGCCGAGCTGACGGCGCGGCACGGTCGAGCCCGTCGTCGTGGTGCCCTCTGGCATCGCCCCTCCTTCGGTTTGAGGGTAGTCCATCACCCGAAATGAAAGACTCTGATCGCTGTTTCGAATAAATATCAACATTTCTCAGCTTGCAGAACGAGTCTTGCATGTTGAGCTCTCGCGATGTTTGACTTCTGTGTGACAGCAGGCGCGCCGAGAGTGGTCGCCTGGCCCCTACGGCGTTGCAGTCGGCGGACGCTCGCGTCTCTCTGCGTTGCCAAGGCGCTCTTCTCGGCGGCATCCGCCGCGCTCTGCTGTCTGTGGCACGGGGACGGACTCGCGGCGCGGGGGGCTACCCGTCGCAAACCGAAGGGAGAGGGTCCATGGACGAACGCCGGTTCGTGGTGTGGGACGCGGACGGAAGACCGCTCGGCGCATTCCCCGACTTCGACACCGCCCACGAGTGGGCGCACGTGCGGATGCGGCAGGCGCGAACCCGCCTCCCCCTGACCCTCGACGACCGTGTAGCGAAGGTCAGCCGCCGCCTATCCCACGCCCGCTGTGAGCTGGTGGCGTGGGCCGAGTTCGCCGTGCTGCCCGGCTGCGACCTGCCCTCCCTGGGCGCAGGCGTAGACGGCACGGCGCGGCGCCAGCCTGCACAGCGGCCGTGAACGTCACGATCATCGCCTGCTGGGCGGCCACACACGCGCTGACCGCCGCACGGGGCTCAGCATGACTGGTGACTCATCACCTGTGATCCGGGTGGCCGTGGCGCACTTCCCGCCAACCGCCGTCGCCGTTCCCGCCGTGCGTACGAGCACGGTCCGCACGCTCACGGAATGGTCAGTGGACCCGGACGCCGTCAGCAGTGCCGAACTCGTCGTCTGTGAGTTGGCCTCGAATGCCGTGAAGGCGAGCCGCCTGGAAAACCTGGAAAACGTGGTGGCCATGCGGCTTACCGCGACGAGCAGGAATGTCCTTGTCGAAGTGTGGGACGGCAACGACACCGCTCCCCGGATCAAGAGCCCGGACGTGTTCAGCGAGGACGGGCGTGGCTTGTTGATGGTCGACGCGCTGTGTAGCCAATGGTCGTGGTTACCGGGTCAAGACCGGCGGAAAAGTCATGTGGGCGGAGATTCCCGGCGGGTTGCGGCCCGCGCCGCCGACGACGGACGCCGAGGGTTGGGCCGGAGCCTATGGCACCGGTCGTCTACCGCACCGACCCGGAGACCTTGCGGCGTGTCGCTGACGAGTTCATCCGGCGTTATCGGCTTCGTCCCCGCGCGGCTTTCCGCCACGCGCACGGCTGGACGCCTGCGGCCCACCGATCCGATATGTACTTTACATCTTGTTCGGCCGTATTGCCGGATTTCCTGTCCGTCCGCCCACCGGCCCACCTGTCCGTCCGTCCACCGGACAACCCGTAAAGACGGGTGGGTCGACAATGTGGCGCCCAGAGGAGCCAGCGCGACAACCGGGCCCCCGGGCAGCAGATCCACCCCGGCCCCCGCACCTGCTATACCTCCTGCGTGCCGGAAGGCGTGGCCGGCCGCGTTCAGTCCTTCGGGGCACGCCCGGCCGGGTTGGTCCGGACCGTGAACCCGGATCGGGAGAGGATCGGCACGGGACCGAACGGGATGGCCCGGATGGAAACGGGATGGCCCAGATGGGGATGGTGTCGTGCACAGGTTCGAGGACCGCTGGGTGGTTTCCGCCAGTGATCTTGTCGACGTCGTCGAGTGTGGGCATCGCGTCGGGCTTGCGCACGCGCTCGCCGCCGGGCTGGTGACCGGGGAGACGTCGGATGACGGGCCGCGCCGGATCGACCGGGTGCGCCTGACCCCCGCGGGACACCACTGCCGTGCGGCACGGCGAGGCGCACGAACGACGCTGGCTGGAGCATCTGCGCCGGTGTTTCGGCGCGGACGGGGTCGTGGCGATCGAGCGGCCCGCCCCCACGCCCGCCGCCCTGGCCCAGGCCCACGAGCGGACCCGCCAGGCGTTGGCCGCCGGGGTTCCCGTCGTCTACCAGGGGGCGCTGTTCGACGGCGCGTTCCAGGGGCGCCCCGACTTCCTCATCGCGGCGCATCTCGACCCGATCACCGGCGTGTCGACCGGGCCCGCGGTCGCGGGCCGCTACGAGCCCTACGACGCCAAGCTCGCCCGGCACGCCAGCCCGGGAGCCGTGCTGCAGCTCGCTGCCTACGCGGCGGCCTTACCGTCGGTGGGCGTACCCGTTCCGCGGTTCATGCATCTGTTGCATCCCGCGCAGCGGGCCACCGCGCCCGCTCCCGCGCCCGGGGTTGTGCGCACGTTCCGGGTCGACGATGTCGTGCCGATGGTCGGGCACGCGCGCAGCCGTCTCGCCGATCGGCTGGCGGTCGCCCCCGTGGTTCCCGAACCATCCTGGGCCGAGCCCCGGTCGGCCTGCGCCACCTGCGCGTTCAGCGCGCACTGCACGCGCGGCCGGGCGGAGGCCCGCGACCTGTCCCTGGTCGCCGGGCTGCGCGGCGACCAGCGACGGGTGCTGCGCGCGGCTGGCATCACCGCGGTGGAGGAGCTCGCCGCGGCCCGCGACGACCAGCGGCCCGCGACGATGTCCCCGGCGACGTTCGCGGGACTGCGTCTTCAGGCGGAACTGCAGGCCGCGCAGGATGCGACGCGGACCGCGGACGACCCGGTCGGGACGGTGACCGTCCGGATGACCGGCCCGGAGGGTCTCGCGGCCCTTCCGGCGCCCGATCCCGGTGACATCTACTTCGATATGGAGGGCGATCCGTACGCGCTGGACGCCGCCGGTCTGGAGTACCTGTTCGGCGCGGTCACCCTCGCGGACGGCGAGGTCTTCCGGGCGTTCTGGGCGCATGATCGGGCGGGGGAGCGGCAGGCGTTCGAGCGTTTCGTCGACTGGGCGACGGAGCGGTTGCGCGCGCACCCCGGCGCGCACATCTACCATTACGCGCCCTACGAGCCGAACGCGTTGCGCCGGCTGGCCGCGCGACACGGTACGCGGGAACGGCAGGTCGACGATCTGCTCGCTGGGCACCGGCTGGTGGATCTCTACGCCGTGGTCCGGCGCAGCCTGCGGATCTCCCAGCCGTCCTACTCGATCAAATACCTCGAACCGCTGTTCCTGCCCGGTGCCCGGCAGGCCGAGGTGAAGAACGCCATCGACAGCATCGTGGCGTACGAGAGCTTCCTGGCACACCGCGCCGCCGGGGAGCTCGCCGCGGCCGACCGCGTCCTCGCTCAGATCGCCGACTACAACCGGATCGACTGCGTGTCGACCCAGCGACTGCACCGCTGGCTGCTGGGCCTGCGGGAGGCCGACGGCGGCACGCCGCGGATCGACCTCGCCGCCCCGACCTCCACAGCCTCCGGCACCGACCCGGTAGACCCCGCCGACGCCGACGCCGACGACGCGCTCGTCGACACCCTCGTCGCGGCTCTTCCCGACGACCCGGCTGACTGGACGGACGACGAGCGGGCGCGCGCCCTGCTCGCCGCGGCCGTCGGATACCACCGGCGTGAGAACAAGCCCGCCTGGTGGTCGTACTTCGCGGCGCTGACCGCCGATCGCGCCACGCTGGAATCGGCCGACGACTGCGCGGTCCCGGTGAGCTGGACCGTTGTCGAGGACTGGGTCGAACCGGCCGGGCGACGGCGGCGGAGTCGTCGACTGCTGCAGGCCCGCGTCGATCCGGACCGTCCGCATCCCTTCGACCGCGGCGAGGCGGTGCGGCTGCTCTACCCGGGACCGCCCGGGGCCGAGGGCGCTACCACCGACGCGGTCGTCGAGCGGGCCGAGCCGCACACGCTGCTGCTGCGGGAGAGCGTCGCCCCCGACGACGTGGCCCGCAGGCCGCCCCTCGCCGTGCTGCCCGGATCGCCGGTGCGTCCGGAACCCAAGCCGGCGGCGATCCGCGACCTCGCCCGCCGGACCGCCGACGCCCTGCCGGACCTGCCTGCGGACCCCGCGTTGGACCTGCTGCGCCGTCGCCCCCCGCGGCTGATCGGCCGGGGCGACCTGCCGGCGCCCGGCGAGCACGACGGAGACCAGATCGCCGCCGTGCTCGCCGCGGTGAGCGCGCTCGACGGCTCCTACCTGGCCGTGCAGGGGCCGCCTGGGGCGGGCAAGACCTACCTCGCCGGCAGGCTTATCCGCCATCTCGTCGAGCAGGGGCGCACGGTCGGGGTCTGCTCGACCAGTCACAAGGCGATCGAGAACGCGATGCTCGCCGCGACCGGCCAGCCGCCGGCGGACCCGAATTCCGCCGACGCCCGGGCCGCGGACGCCGTGCCCGCCTGGCGCCCCGCGGTGCCCGCCGCGAAGAAACAGCGGTCCGGGGCGAAGCCGGCTCAGCCGGCTCCGGGCATATTCCCGCCCTGGGACGGTCCGCGGGATCTGCGGGCACTTGCGGCGTGGCGCCGGGAGCACCCCGAGGGCCACCTGGTCGGGGACACCGCCTGGGCGTTCGCGAACCCGGTGCTGCGTGGTGACCCCTTCGACGTTCTGATCATTGACGAGGCGGGGCAGTTCGCGCTCGCGGATACCCTCGCGGTGGCCGGCGCGGCCCGCAACCTCGTGCTCCTCGGCGATCCGCAGCAACTGCCGCAGGTGGTGGCCGGCCTCCATCCGGACGGCGCGGACGCCTCGGCGCTGTCGCATCTGCTCGGCGACGCCGAGGTGATCCCGCCCGAGTTCGGCTACTTCCTCGATCGGACCCGCCGGCTGCACCCGGCCGTATGCGCGCCGGTGTCGGCGCTGGCGTACCGGGGGCTGCTGCACGCGCATCCGGTGGCCGGGACGCGCGCCGTGGCGGGTGTACCGGCCGGGCTGTACCTGCACGACGTCGAGCATCACGACAACGGCACCCGGTCGGATGAGGAGGTTGCTGTGATCCGTGACATCGTTCGCCACCTGCTCGGTCGTACCCTCGTTGACGGCGGGCCCCCGCGCCCGCTCCTCGGCAGCGACCTGCTCGTCGTCGCCCCCTACAACCGGCAGGTGCGGGCGGTCGAGCACGCGCTGGGCAAGGCGGGCCTGCCCGGGGTGCGGGTCGGGACGGTGGACCGTTTCCAGGGCCAGGAGGCAGCCGTCGTCATCATCTCGCTCACCACGTCCAGCTCGGCCCAGGCGCCGCGGGGGCTGGACTTCCTGCTCTCCCGCAACCGGCTCAACGTCGCGATCTCCCGGGCACAGGTGGCGGCGGCGCTGGTCATGTCACCGGCGCTGCTCGACAGCTCTCCCCGTTCGGTCGCCGAACTTCAGCTCCTCGCCGGGTTAGCCCGGCTGCGTGCCATGGCCCGAACGGACCCGCTCACTGTGCGCTCCCCGATACATTCCTGACACTTTCCTGGTACGTTGCCGGAACCTGATGGGTGGTAGCGATGAAGCCACGGAGTCCACTACGCGCCCGCGGCCCCCAACTCTCATGCAGATATGTAAAGTCCGTTTCGTCGGTATTTGTTTGTGCTTAGGAGTCGAAATGAAATAACTTGCGCGTTTCGAACCCTCCACAGGCCTGTGACCTGCGATGATGCTCTCGATTGCGTATTTGTTACTTCATTACGTCCCCTTATTGTAAAGCCGGTGCTAGGATTCGCGACGTCTGGGCAGGTTGGGGAAGGGGATGCTCATGACTCTTACACTGGCTATTCCTAGCCGTATGCAAACTGTTCTGCCTCGGGCGCTCGCGCGCCTGCGGGCCTCATCGGGTGCACACATTACTTTCGGGGGAATGGTCGCACTCCATTCCCGCACCCTGACCATCACCAACGTGGACGGGCCGGGGCCGGCCGGGCTGATCGGTGTCGAGATCCCAGCCGGGATGGGCATCGGCGGTCAGGTCGTCAAGCATTGCCGGCCGGTCGTCATCAATGATCGAGCTGCCGCGCGAAGATCGCTGCGATCCACCGCCGCGGAGATCGACGACACCGGTCTCGGTGCGATCATGGCGGTGCCGGTATGCGAGGACGGCGCGGTGGCCGCGGTACTGTACGCCGCTCTCGAACCGGATCTGTCATTCGATGAGTCTGCTATTCACGCAGCTATGGCGGTGGCCCGGTTGATGGAACGCGAACTCGGTCTCGTCAGTGGGGGCCGCGGTCGAGGGTGCCGTCCGTACCGGTCCAGGGGCGGGTGCCGGTCGAGGGGCGGGTGCCGGTCCAGGGACGGGGCCCGGTCGAGGGGCGGGTGCCGGTCGAGGGGCGGGTGCGGGTGCCGGTCCAGGGCGGGGTGCCGGCCGTGCGGCCGGGGGCCGTCCCGTTCCCGCGGATGTCGGGTCTGCCCCGGGAGAGCCTGCGGCTGGCCTACCGGGAGCTTCAGGAGGTCACCGAGCATGTCGCCGTCCCGTTCCTGCGCGGTCGCATCGGCGGGGTGTCCGAGCTGCTGCGCGGGCTGCTCGCCGAGGAGACGAAGACGGTCGGACGGCTGACGCTGACCCCGCGCGAGCTGGAGGTGCTTGCCCAGGTCTCGCTGGGATTGTCCAACGTCGAGACGGCCCGCCGGCTGACGGTCTCGCCCGAGACGGTGAAGGCGTACCTGCGCAGCATCATGCGCAAGCTCGGTGTCCGTAACCGCACAGCCGCGGTACACGCCGCGCGCCAGCTGGGAATGCTGCCCTGATCTCAGGGGCCCGCACCGGGCCCCTGCCGGGGGCGTGGCCGTGGCTGCCGGTCTGGCAGTCACGGCCATTCGACCCCGCCGTATATTCCCGGCGCCGGTGTACGAGGATCTCGACCGCGGGTCGATGTGGCCTGCCATCGGTGCCATAGCGGTGTTTTCACGCTGTGCGGGCAGGAGTGGCGGGGCCGCCCGGCCGGCGAGCCGAGGCTCAGGCCGGGCCTGAGGCATTGCCCTACTACCTTCGGGATTGCTCCCGGCATTCCCGCCCACTCCTCCTACGCCGCGGCGGCCGCCTACCCTCGAAGATTCTTCCGGCGGCCCTGCTTTCGGCGGCCGAATATCGATCGTGGCCAGACTCCCGCTACACTTCTGCCTCCGGGCGAGGGTAGTTCGGGACCAGGGTCTCAGGCAGGTCTACTTTCAAGGTGGAAGCTCGGGACTTCCTCGCAGTGCTCCATGCAGTGCTCCATGCAGTGCTCCATGCGGTGCTCCATGCGGTGCTCCATGCCCGGACGCGTGGCCGCTGGCGGCCACCGTCCGGCCGTCACGAGATCCATCGGCACGGGAGATCCTCGAAGGAGCGTCATGCCGTCGTTCGCTGATCCGGCGCAGCAGCGCGAATCCCGCCCCGATCGGGTGACGTATGCCGCGTTGTCGCACGGACGGGACGAGGGGTCGCACGGACGGGACGAGGGCTGG
>NZ_CDWRCL010000203.1:0-7666 GCF_977927575.1 Frankia sp. CcCS3 | reverse complement strand
GGAGTGCGGCATCAACCGGCTCAAACGCCACCGAGCGGTCGCGACCCGCTACGACAAGCTAGCCGTCCGCTACGAAGCAACAGTCACCATCGCCGCGATCAACGAATGGCTGCCCCGATGAACTTCCCAAACAGGCCCTAGGTGAGCAGGTCACCTCGGCGGCGGACGTGTTCGCCTGGGGCGGTGTCCTTATCTTCGCCGGGACCGGTCGTTACCCGTTCGGTAACGGCCCTGCTCCCAGCGTGCTGTACCGGACGGTCAACGATCCTCCGATGCTTGACGGCTTCGAGGACAGCCTGCGGCCCCTGGTCTCCGATGCGATGCGCAAGGCAGCGGCGGAGCGACCCACCGCCGAGAAGCTCTACGCGCGTCTTCTGGACCTACGTGCCGAAGCCCCGATGGTGGCCAAGGGGCTGTCCCTGTCCGAGGTGACCGCGCTGATCCGGCCGCTGAACACGCCTCCCGGCGGCGCCTCCGGGACGCCGGCGAGCGACGCCGACCTCGCGGGTCCGATCACGCCCGTCACCGGCCATCAGCCGATCGGACCCCCGCCGCCCGCGAACCTGCTCTCGTTCCCGGGGCCGGGCATTCCCGGGGCACCATCCCGGTCCGGCCCGTCGTCGGTTCCGGGTGTGTCGTCCCCGCCGGTGGCATCGTCGGTTCCCGGCCCGCCGTCTCCGCCGGAGCCCTCGTCGGTTCCGGAGCCCTCGTCGGTTCCGGGCCCGACGTCTTCTCCCGGGCTAGGGTCGTCCTCGTCGGGGAGCGAGGCGTCACCGTCCGGGCCGGATGCCCGCTGGCGGCCGGGCGCCGGCTCGTCGTCCCGCTCCCGGGACTTCGCCGATGCTCTGGTGACGGTCTGGACCGATGACGAACACAGCCAGGACACCGGGCGAGGAGCGTCCCGGTCGTCCTCGTCTCAGCGGTCGTCCTCGTCGTCGCAGAGGTCCTCGTCCACCGCGCCACCGGGCGGCCGGGCCCGCAACCGACGTCCGCTGATCATCGTTGCCCTGGTGGCTGCCGTCACCGTGCTCGTGACGACGGTCGCCATCGTGTCCACCAGGAGCGGGGCCTCGCGGACCGAGACGAGCGTGCCCGAGGCGGTCGCCGAGCGGGCGCTGCTCCTCCAGGATGGCAACACGGGACTCGCCCGCCGGCTCGCGCTCGCGGCCTACCGCGCCGAGCCGCGCTCGGCCAGGACCCGGAGCGCGATGATCGCGCTGTTCGGTGCCGGGATCACCCCGACCACCATCCCCGTCGGGACCGGTGCCCTGCTGGCGCTCGCGGTGAGCCCGGACGGGCATTGGACCGCGGCGGGGAGCGACAACGGAACCGTCACGGTATGGGAAGTCGCCGGTCGGACCGAGCTGGTCCGGCGCACCTCCGTCTCGGTGTCGAGCCGCAGCTGGGTCGAGTCGCTGGCGTTCAACCGGGACAGTGGCCTGCTCGCCGCGGGCCACTCCGACGGCACGATCCGGCTGTGGAACCTGCACGACCCCGACCAGATGGTCCGATGGTCGACCATCCAGGCCCACGCCGGCGCGGTGCAGTCGGTGGCCTTCAGCCCGGACAGCAACACTCTCGGGTCCGCCAGTGCGGACGGCATCGTCGCGCTGTGGGATGTCACGGACCCGGCGCATCCGAAGCAGCGCGTCCGGGCGGACGGTCAGACCGGGGGAGCGCGCTCGGTGGCCTTCGCGCCGAACGGCACCCTGCTCGCGTTCGCTGGTGACGACGGCACCGTCCATCTGTGGCACATCCGGGACGCGGCGCGGCCGACCGCGGGTGGAATCCTGCGCGGGCACAGCCGTGGGGTGCGGTCCGTGGTCTTCACCGGCGACGGAGGCGTTCTGGTCTCCGGCGGCGTCGACGCCACGGTGCGCCTGTGGGAGGTGCGGTATCCGGATAATCCCGCCCGTGGCGTCGCCACCGGCTCTTTGGGCGGGGTCCAGAGCGTGGCCTTCGAGACGGGTGCCGACGTCGTCGCATCCGCCGGTGATGACGAGACGGTCCGGCTGACCGACATCTCCCGTCTGGACAGGCCGATCCTGCTGACCCAGTGGCACGGGCACACCCAGCCGATCAGCGCGATCGCCTTCGTCTCCGGCACGGGCGTCGTCGTCTCGGCTGGTCACGACGGGACATTGCGGCTGTGGGACGCCGAGCCCGGCCGGCTCGCGGACACCGCGTGCGCCGATCCGGCGAACCGGATCACCGCCGGTGAATGGAGCACCGCCTTCAGGGAGATGAGTTACCGGGCTCCCTGCGGTTGAGTTGACGACGGGCCGGCCGCCGGATTGCTCGTCAGGCCCACTGGAGCGGCCTGCCAGGTGAACCGTCCGGCTTTTCGACCGCAGGCGAGGGCTTCACCGTCGAGGGCGTGCTGGGTTACGTCCTCACGGGTTGAGATCCGCCGGAGGAGGACGTCGACCCGCGCCCACCGACGCACCGGTCGACGGGGAAGACTGGTTGGTGTGAATGCTGCAGAAGGCCGGGCGGTGCTGTCGGTCGAGGACTTCGGGCCCTCCTGGAAGCGGGGGCCCTTCGAGTTGGGCACGGACGGCCCACAGGTGATCATGACCGGGGTCGACGGGTCGCGGACGTCGATGCGCGCGGCAGCCTACGCGGCCGGGCTGGCCCGCCGCCAGTCGTCCCGACTGGTGGTGGTCTATGTCGCGGCCCCCTCGGTGTGGGCGGCGATGTCCCCGGCGCCGGCCGGGGAGGCGATGCAGCAAGTGATTGACTCGGTCATCGGTGAGGTGCGCGAGGCGATCCTGGAGCGGTCCGAGGAGCTGGGCGTCCCCATCCGGTTCGTCGTGCGGGCCGGCGATCCGTTCGAGGCGCTCAAGCGGAGCGCGACGGAGGAACAGGCGGACATGGTCGTCATCGGGGCGTCCGAGAGCGCCGGGCACCGCCTGGTCGGTTCCCTGGCGAGCCGGATGGTCCGCGGCGGTCGCTGGCCGGTCACCGTCGTGCCGTAGGGCCCGGATGGTTCCCGTCCGGGCCGTCCGGTGGGGGCGGATGGTCCTGACGGCCGGGGCCGGCTCCCTCCCACCGGTATGACGGCCAGCGTCGGCACCCGTCGGGCCAGTAACGAGGTCATCGCCGCACCCGTCGGCGGACTCGGCCGGAATCTCTCGACGTGGGGTCGCCGAAACCATGCCGAAACCGTGACAAAATAGCGATGGGATCGTGACGTTGCGTTCACTCGCCGGCTATGCCGACCGGCCCGGCCGTGCCGGGTTGATCCGCCCGTCCAGAGAGGCCCGTCGGGCGGCCAAACCGGGCGTCGCCGGGCGCGATGCTGAACAGTGTCGAATCCGACCTGTTGGGAGGCAGCGATGCTCCGTCACAGCTCGACGCCCGCGCATATCGTGGCGCGCGATCTATCCGTTGACTACGTCATGGAGGAGGGGGAGCGAGAAGCGATTCCCGGCACACTCCGTTACGACCCGGCTGATCCCTTCGCTGTCGAGTTGATCCTACGTTCCGGTGAAGAGGCCATCACCTGGATCTTCGCTCGCGCGCTGCTAGCCGAAGGGATCGAGGTTCCCGCCGGGACCGGCGACGTGCGCATCCGGCCGACGGCGTCCAAGGGGCGGTCGGTGATCACGGTGTCCCTGTCCAGCCCGTCGGGGCATGCCGATCTTGAGCTGGCGAAGTCGAAGGTCATCGCCTTTCTCGCCGACTGCCACGGGCAGGTTCCAGTGGGGCGGGAGAGTAACGGCATCGACTGGGACAACGAGCTTCACATGCTGCTGCACACCCGGAACACCTGACCGCTTCGGGTGTTCTCAAAGATCTCATCATCAACTCTGGTAATGACGATTCCGGGCGGGGGCGCCAGTCCGGTCCGCGGCGCCGGTCCGGTCCGCGGCGCGGATACGGGGAACCGTAGCCGTCCCCCGCCCGTGTCCCGCGCGCCCGCTCAGAAGGTGTCGGGCGCGCCTTCGATCGGCTGCCAGACCTGAATCTCCGGGGGTCCCTCGACGCCGGCGTCCCGCATGAGGGCGGCTATCTCGGGCTGATTGGTGAAGAACTCCTGGAACGCCTCCGCGGAATCCCATTCATCGAGGATGATGACCTGCCCGTCGCCGGCAAGGAAACGATGGTGCAAGGCTCCCACCTTTTTTGCCTGCTCGGCGACGGATGTGAAGATATCCGCCTTCGATGCGAACAGCTGCTGAAGAGCCGCTGGATCGACTTTCAGAGTCATGGCGACGATGACACTCATTTGAACCCCCATTATGTTGCCTGGCCCGGGTGACTATAGCGCATCGTCTCCGGACCCGGAAGACGGCTTGTCTGCCTCCGGGGATGCTGCGGCGTCGCCCCGGCACCGGTCAGACCCGGCGCTTGAACGCGGTGAGGGCGAGCGGCGCGAAGACCGCGGCCAGCCCCGCCGCCCAGACCAGCGCGTGCCAGGTCGGCGTGGCCACCGGGCCCGAGACCAGCAGGCCTCGGGTCGCGTCGGCCAGGGCCGTCACCGGGTTCACCTTGACGAACGCCTGCAACCAGCCCGGCATCGACGACGTCTCGACGAACACGTTGCTGATGAAGGTCAACGGGAAGATGAGGGTGAACCCGAAGGCCATCACCTTCTCCGGCTCCGAGACGAGCATCCCGACCAGCACGGAGATCCATGAGATCGCCAGCGCGAACAGGACCACGAGGCCGCAGGCGGCCAGTGCCTGCAGCGGGCCGGTCTCGATGCGGAAACCCAGCACGTATCCGAGGCCGAGCAGCATGGCGATGGCCCAGATCTGCTTGACGAGATCGGCGACGATGCGCCCGGCCAACGGCGCGGACCGGGCGATCGGCAGGGAGCGCAACCGGTCGAACACGCCCTTGGTGAGGTCGGCGTTGAGCCCCATGCCGGTGTTCAGGGTCGTGAACAGGGTGTTCTGCACGATGATGCCGGGCAGCGCGAACGTCAGATAGTCGGAGGTCGAGCCGGAGATCGCCCCGCCGAACACATAGGTGAACAGCAGGAGGAACATCAGCGGCTGCACGCTGAAGTCGAGCAGTTCCATCGGGTTGTGCTTGACCTGGACGAGCGTGCGCCAGGCCAGGGTCGCGGTGTGGCGAAGCGCGTCGAGCGGGGTGACCCGCGCGGCGCCGACCGGCTCGGCGGTGCCGTGCGTCGAGAAGCGTGGCTGGTCCGGGGTGGGCGTGGTCGGGCTGGTCAGGGTCGTCACGGCAGCTCAGCTCCTCGTCGCCGCGGGGATCTTCGCGGCCGTGTCGGTTGTGGTGGCGGCCTGGCCGGAGGCGGTGGCCGGGTGGCCGGTCAGGGACAGGAAGACCTCGTCGAGGCTGGAGCCGCGCATGGCCAGCTCGCCCACCCTCACCCCGGCGTCGTCGAGCCGACGGACGACCGCGGGCAGCACGGCGGGGTCGGTGACTCGGACACTGACGAGCGTGCCCGCCACCGCCGGGGCCGCGCCGACCACCTCCGCGACGGTGGTTGCCACCAGCGCCACGTCTGCGGCGTCGAGCGGGCGGACCTCGAGGGCCTGGCCGCCCGCCCGGTTCTTCAGCTGGTCCGGCGTGCCCTGCGCGATGACCCGGCGGTGGTCGACGACCGCGATCTCGTCCGCGAGCTGGTCGGCCTCCTCCAGATACTGGGTGGTGAGCAGCACCGTGACGCCCTGGCCGCCCACGAGGTCGCGGACGATGTCCCACATCTCGTTGCGGCTGCGCGGATCCAAGCCGGTCGTCGGCTCGTCGAGGAACAGCAGGCGCGGGCGCCCCACCAGGCTCGCGGCCAGGTCGAGTCGCCGGCGCATGCCACCGGAGTAGGTCTTCGCAGAGCGGTTCGCCGCGTCGTCCAGACGGAAGTCAGCGAGCAGCTCCCGGGCCCGCGCCTTGGCTGCGGACCGCGGCAGGCCGAGCAGCCGGCCGATCATCACGAGGTTCTCGGTGCCGGTGAGCATCTCGTCGACGGAGGCGTACTGGCCGGTCAGCCCAATGAGCTGGCGCACACGGTGACTGTCGTGCAGCACGTCGTAGCCGCCGACGAGGGCGGTGCCGGCATCCGGGCGCACCAGGGTCGCGAGGATCCGCACGATCGTGGTCTTGCCCGCGCCGTTCGGGCCCAGCAGACCGAAGACGGTGCCGGCCGGCACCGTCAGGTCGACGCCCGCCAGCGCCGTCGTCTCGCCGTAGCGCTTGACGAGCCCGTCGGAGACGATTGCGGGGGTGGGAGGTTCTCGTCTGTCCGTCATGGGATCAGCGTTGTCCGTCATGGGATCAGCATGCCGGCTACCACTGACACTTTGGCCACCCTGGAGGGACGGCGGTGACCGCCTAGGCGTCGTGGCGACGGCCCACTGACGGAACGCTGACGCCGGTGGGTCCGTCCGTCAGTGGTCCGTCCGTCAGTGGTCCGTCCGTCAGTGGTCCGTCCGTCAGTGGTCCGTCCGGCGGCGGGATGCCGGCTGCAGTGCCGGGTTACCGCTGTAGTGGCTGGTACCGGCGATGTCGGTGCCGGGGGTGACGATCTCGTCGATCGCGTCGAGCGTCGCCTGGTCGAGGGTGATCTCGGCCGCCGGGAGGACGTCGTCGAGCTGAGCGAGCGTCTTGGGCCCGATGATGGCCGAGGTGACGGCGGGGTGGCTGTCGACGAAGGCCAGCGCGAGGTGAGTGAGGGACACGCCGGTCTGCTCGGCGACGGTGGTCAGCTCCTCCAGCGCGGTGAAGCGGGCAGGCGCGTTCGGGTCCTCGGAGAGTGCCTGACTCTGGCGGCGGCTGAGCAAGCCCTGGGGCGAGTAGCGCGATCCGGCCGGAGCCTGCTCGCCGCGCCGGTACTTGCCGGTGAGCCAGCCGCCGGCCAGCGGGCTCCAGGGGATGATGCCGATGGTGTGGCGTTGGGCGGCGGGCAGGACGGCTTCTTCGATGGAGCGGGCGAAGATGGAGTACTGGGGCTGTTCGCAGACGAACCGTTCGCTGTTACGGCGCCGGGCGGCCCACTGGGCCTCGACGATCCAGTCGGGGGGGAAGGAGGAGGAGCCGAGGTAGCGGACCTTGCCGGCGTGGACGAGGTCGGACAGGGCGCCGAGGGTGTCCTCGAGGTCGGTGTCCCAGTCGTGGCGGTGGACCTGGTAGAGGTCGATGTAGTCGGTGCCGAGGCGGCGCAGGCTATCCTCAACGGCGCGGATGATCCAGCGCCGCGAGCCGCCGCGGGAGTTGCGCTCGTCGCCCATGGGGCTGAAGCACTTCGTGGCAAGGACGATGTCGTCGCGGCGGGTCTTGATGGCCCGGCCGACGATCTCCTCGCTCTCACCCTGAGAGTAGATGTCGGCGGTGTCGATGAAGTTGATGCTGGCGTCGAGGGCCCGATGGATGATGCGTTCGCATTCGTCGTGGTCGGTGTTGCCGAACGCGCCGAACATCATGGCGCCGAGACACTGGGTGCTGACCTCGACGCCGGTCCGGGCGAGTTTGCGGTACTTCATGGTATGTGCGGCGTGGAGACCTCCGCGTTCACGCGGAGGAGGAAACGCCGCTCACCCCCTTTCGCATCAGACCGGATAGAAGACGAGCCGTGCTCGCCTGTGGAGATTCTGTGGAGACGGAGGGAGGCCGAACCGACGGTAGTCGGTGACGCATCCGTCGGAACCTCCCGTCGGGAAAAGAAGCAGGAACCCGGCCCGCGAGGTCCGGGAATCCC
>NZ_CDWRCL010000202.1:0-7672 GCF_977927575.1 Frankia sp. CcCS3 | reverse complement strand
CCCCTACGAAGCGGCTAATAATGAAGTTCTTTCTCGGGCTGATCGTATGTTTGCCGTGTGGGACGGGCGGAAGAGCAGCAAGGCAGGAGGGACCGCCGCCACCGTCGAGCTTGCGAAGGCGCGCCACCTACCGATCGTAGTCATCTGGCCCAGGGGGGCAGAGCGGATCTAACTCATCGCGAGGTTTCTTCACGGGGCCGAGATTTCTTCACGGCCTCAAGGCGCGCCTACGGCGCGCGTGTGACCTGCTGCACACACCGTACGTCGCCGCGGGTCGACGCTGGTCGACCACCACGTCAACATGCCTGGCCGCTACGCCTTCATCAGCTGCGGCCGAGGCTTCTGGGGGCCCGGACCAGACCGTATTCCTGGATCAGACTGTATTGTTGGTGGTTCTATGCGCGCGACGGTTCGGGTCTACTGGCTGCTGCTGGTAGCAGGGTTCCGCCGGCAGTCGACCTACCGATTGGCCGCGCTGGGTGGGCTGCTCTCGAACACGACGTTCGGGCTGCTGAAGGTCGCGGTGCTGTTCGCCGCGGTCCGGGCGGCGGGGGGTGAGATCGGCGGGTACGACATCGCGCAGATGGGCACCTACATCTGGCTGTCCCAGGCGATGCTCGGCTCGGTCAACTTCTGGGGCGGCAGCGAGATCGCGGAGAGGATCAAGGACGGCCAGATCGCCGTCGACTTCCTGCGCCCGCTGGACGTGCAAGCCGCCACGATCACAACCGAGGTCGGGCAGGCGCTGTTCGCGTTTATTCCCCGGGGGATCCCACAGCTGCTGATCGGTGGGTTCGTCGTCGGGATGAAGCTGCCCGGGTCGGTCACGGCCTGCCTTCTCGGCGTGGCGAGCCTGCTTCTCGCGGTCGTGATCTCGGCGGCGACCGTCTACCTGGTCGCCGTCGCGGGCTTCTGGCTGGTGGAGACGCGCGGGGTGCAGCTCGTCTACATGGTGGCCTCTGGTTTCCTCACCGGGTTGTTCGTGCCGATCAGCATGTTCCCGCGGTGGCTCGAACTCCTGGCCCAGGCGACGCCGTTCCCGTCGATGATGATGTATCCGGTCGGCATCCTCGCTGATCGCGTGGACATCACCGGCGCGCTCACCCTGGTAGCGGCGCAGGTTGCCTGGCTGGTCGGCGTCGGCGGGCTCGGCCAGGCGCTGACGCGCGCCGGCCGGCACCGCCTGGAGATCCAGGGTGGCTGAGCCGCTCGCCCTGCGTACCGGGCTGTGCTCGCGTCCCGGGCCCGCTCCCAGACCTCCTACCGGGCGAACTTCGCCCTTGACCTGGTCAGCTCGCTGCTGTCGGCCGTGATCGAACTGGCCGAGGTGTGGGTGGTCTTTCACGCCACGACCCGGCTCGGCGGCCTGGAGTTCCGCCAGATGCTGCTGGTGTTCGGCCTGGCCGACCTCTCCTTCTCACTCGCGGACCTCGCCTTCGGGCACTGCGACAGACTGCCGACGTACCTGCGCGCCGGCACCTTCGACGTCTTCTACCTGCGGCCGCAGCCGCTGCTGCTGCAGCTGCAGCTGGTCACCAGCGACCTCAGCCTGCGGCGGCTGGCGCGCGCGTCGGTCGGCCTGGCCGCGCTGGTCGCCGGTCTGGCCCTGGGCGACGTTCCCTGGGGCCCGGCCGCGGCCGCGCTGCTGGCGACCGCCCTGGTCAGCGGTGTCGCGACGTTCGCCGCGCTGTTCGTCTGGGCGGGCGGCCTGCAGTTCTTCCTGGTGGACGGCCGGGAGATGACCAACGCGTTCGTGTATGGCGGCCGCTACGCCGCCACCCAGCCAGCGTCGCTCTGGTCCCGGCCGTTGAAGGTCCTGTTCGGCTTCTTCTTTCCGATGGCCTTCACGGGGTACCTGCCGACGCTGATCCTGCTCGGTCTGCCTGGACCGGAGTGGCTGCCGAGGTGGCTTGGCTGGTGCGGGCCACTCGCGGCTGTCTGGGCGTGGGCCATGGCGCTGCTGTGCTGGCGCTGGGGCGTCCGGCACTACCAGGGAGGCGGCGGTTAAGCATGAGCGTCAACACTGCGATCGTCGAGACAGCGATCGTCGAGACCGTCGGGCTGACCCGGCAGTTCACCGTGCGCGACGGGCTGCGCCGGAGGCGACTGACCGCCGTCGACGACCTGACCGTGCGGATCTCACCCGGCGAGGCGGTCGGCTACATCGGCGCGAACGGCGCCGGCAAGTCCACCACGATCAAGATGCTGGCCGGCATCCTCGTGCCGACCCGCGGCACTGTGCGCACCTGCGGGCTGAGCCCGGTGAAGGACCGGCGCCGGCTGGCCCGCCAGGTCGGAGTGGTGTTCGGTCAGCGATCCCAGCTGTGGTGGGACCTTCCCGTGCGGGAGTCGTTCCGGATCCTGGCCGCTATCCACACCCTGCCCGCCGCCACCGAGCGCACGCGCACCGACGAGCTGGTCGAGCGGCTCGAGATGGCAGACTTCCTCGCCACCCCGGTCCGCCAGCTCTCCCTGGGCCAGCGGATGCGCGCCGAGATCGCCGCCGCGCTGCTCCACTCCCCCCGGCTGATGATCCTCGACGAGCCCACCATCGGCCTCGACGTCCTGTCCAAGCAGCGGCTGCGGGAGTTCCTCGTCGCCGAGCGAGCGGCCCACGGCACCACACTGCTGCTGACCACCCACGACATGGGCGACATCGAGCGGCTCTGCGACCGGGTCCTCGTCATCGACCACGGCCGCCTCGCCTACGACGGCGACCTGGCCGGTCTCGCGGGGGCCGCCGGCGCCGACCGGGTGCTGGTCGTTGACCTCGCCGGGCCCACCGGGGACCTGACGGGCCTACCCGCCGTCCGCCACCTGGCCAGCGAGGCCCACGGCCTGCGCCAGCGCCTCGCCTTCGACGCCGAGACCACTACCGCCGCCCGGGTCCTCGCCGCGGTCACCGCGACGGCCGAGGTCCTCGACTCCACTGTCGAGGAACCCGACATCGAGGACGTCGTCCGCCGCCTCTATGCCACCACCCGTCAGTCGCCCGAACCCGCGCCCAGGGAACCAAGGCGCGAAGAACTCGATGAGGAGGAAGCGCGCCGCCCCGGTGGGACAGCACCCCTGCCATAGGAGCCGTACAACGCTGCAGCCACAGCGCCAAACCCCCTCGGTGCGTACGAGTGGCGGGCGGCACCCTGGAGCGTCTCCCAGGCCAGGCGAGCCCGCGGTCAACGGTTCGGGAACCGGGCCACCCAACGGCGCTGCCAGGGGGTCTCGACGGCCCGGTGGTGATGGTGTTCCCGGGTCCAGGCGACAGCGTCCGGTGGGTTCAGTCCGGCCAGAACGGCGAGGCAGGCAAGGACGGTGCCGGTGCGGCCGACGCCGCCCCCGCAGGCGACTTCGACCGCCGCGCCGGCCCGCGCCGGCCCGTGCCGGCCCGTGCCTGCTCGTGCAGCGCCCGGATGCGCCGGGCGGCCTGGTCCTGGTCACGGGGCAGGAGGAAGTCGGGCCAGTCGATCCACGTGCGCGGCCAGCCCAGCTCCCCGTCGTGGCGGCGGCGAAGACGGCTGGTTCCCAGGTAGAGGCCGAAGTCAGGCACCGGTCCCTCCGGTAGCGGGCGGCGCAGACCGCGGCCGCGTACCCGGCAGCCGTCCGGAAGCCGCAGGGCCCGCACGAGCGGCGGGCCGCTCACCGGGCCACGCCTACGACCTGCCCGGCTGATCGAGAACTCCACACCTGGCCCTCCGCCTGTCCGTATTGACGTGATCGTTGCCGGCGGCGCTGCTGCGGCCGGACGGCCACGTGGCGTGGGTCGGTGAAGATCAGCGGGAGCTGCTCAGCCAGCTGCCCAGGTCCCGCTCCGCGGTGAGGTAAGAGGCGATCATGTCCAGGCAGCCACCACATCCGTGGACTCCACTCGTACGTGAGCATCATTGCGTGGGAAACGGCACGATACGCACGATCGACCGGTCGTGGTCGAAGGCGAGGCTGGCGCAGGGCCGACCCTGCGCCCATGGCTGATCGAATCCGCTGTCATCGATCGACCAGGAATGCAGACCGTAGGCATCCAGCTTGCCCCGGAGAACAGTGATGATCTCCGGGCGGGGGTGGCAACGGTCCGCCGCGACCGCGGCGGTGTCGCTCCGGAGATTGACAGCCGAGTAGCATCCGACCACTGTCGCCCGTTCCGCCAGGCCGCTGGGTCGTAGCCCCCAGCTAGCCGCGGCAAGACACGCAACGGCCACCACCGCACCCGGGATCATCGCCCGCCTCCTGCGCCACCACGGCTTCCGAGAGGTTCTCAGCGAAGCGACGACGTGACGTTCAAGCAGCACCTGACGTTGTTCCAACCGCTGCCGGGGAACGGGCCGCCGTGGCGGAAGCCGGGGAAATCCCAGATCAGGCATCTCGCACCACCTTCTGAGCAGGCCGGTCCTTCCCCGCCGTCATCTCAGCGGGAACCCCGGGCATGCCCGCCGCAGCCCGAACCTTCCGCACCACGCCGAAGACCAGGACAAACCGCCACGGCCGTAGCCTGACCGCGGCGGCGGGCGCTGTGCTCGTGCCGTGCGCCGGTCGGATCACCCCCACACCGCCCGCGCCAGGGCCGCGCCGAGAGCGGCGGCGCCGAACGCGGCGAGCACACTGCCGGCGACGTTGGCCGCGGCCAGCAGCCGGGCGCCGTCCTCGGCCAGCCGCAGCGTTTCGTAGGAGAACGTCGAGTAGGTGCTCAACGCCCCGCACAGCCCGGTCCCCACCAGCGACACCACCTGCTCCGAGGCCACCCACGCCGGCGCCGCGCCCGCGCCCGCGGCGCCGGCGACCAGGCCGAGGAGCAGACTGGCCGTGACGTTGACGGTGAACGTGCCCCAGGGAAAGACCGTGCCGTGCCGGGCCTGCACCGCCCGGTCGGTCAGATAGCGCAGCGGCGCGCCGGCCGCGGCCCCGGCGATCACCAGCAGCCAGTTCACCAACTCGCCTCCCGGCCGACGTAGCGGATCACTTCGACCTCGTCGAGGATGACCAGCCCCTCGGTGACGAGTTCATCGAGCTGCGGGAGGAAGGCCCGTACCCGTTGCTCGTCATCGACGATGACCACCGCCACCGGCAGGTCCTCGCTCAGCGACAGCAGCCGGGCGGTGTGCACGATCGAGGAGGCGCCGAACCCCTCCACGCCCCGGAACATACTCGCCCCGGCCAGCCCGGCGCGGTGCGCCCGGTGCACGATCTCGCTGGCCAGCGGTCGGTGATGCCACACGTCGCTCTCCCCGACGAACACCATCAGCCGCAACGCCCGGCCGCTCAACCTCATCACGCCCGCCTTCCCGCGACCCGTCGCGTCGTCGCCACGAACCATCGCATCGCCGTCGCCGCCGCCCACACCGCGCCCAGCGCGACGAGGACGCTCAGCGCCAGGTAGGCCAGTGCCAGCCCGGCCCGCCCGCCGTCCACCAGCCGCTGCGCGTCGAGCGCATACGTGGAGAAGGTGGTGAACCCGCCCAGCACCCCGGTGCCCAGGAACGGGCGGACCAGCGGATGCACCGTCCGCACGTCGGTGATCAGCACCATCAGCACACCGATCGCCGCGCAACCGGCCGTGTTCACCGCCCAGGTGGTCCATGGGAACGTGCCCGGCATCGTCGGCCACACCAGCGACGCCCCGTAGCGGGCACATGCCCCCACCGCCCCACCAGCCGATATCACCGCCAGCAGCGGGACCGGGACCGGCGCGTGACGAAGCTGCCGGCGCCGCACCGGGACAGGCCCATCACCATCAGGGTCGGTGCCATCGAGGCTGGTGCCATCGGGATCGGTCGGTGCACCGACCGTTTGCTCGGCGTCGTCCACGCCCGCTCCCTACCTGCGCGACAGCCGGGCCAGCCAAGCATGACTTGTCACGGTAGGGACCGTTGGCGGCGCACTGCCGCGGTTCGGGTCCGGCGGGCCCCACCGCCGCGCGGTGACCGGAAGCCGCCGCCGTCACACCATACCGGTTCGGTTCACCGCTACCGGTTCACCGCTAACCGCTACCGGTTCACCTGTCACCGTCGTCACACCGTGGGAGCGCACACCGGCCCACAGTCACACGCCGACCCGGGACCGCCCCCGGCCCCCGGTTCCACGGCGCGCAGCTGCGGGCCCGCGCCCTCGGCGATGTCGGCGAGCACCGTGTAGATCTCCCACGGCGCACCGTCCGGATCATCCACCCACACCTTGTCCTGCAGCGCGTAGCAGCAGGCGGTGTTCTCCTCCACCGCCGTCACCAGCCCCGCCTCCCGCAGCCGGGCCGCCGCGGCGGACACCTCCTGCGAGGTCTCGATCTCCACCCCGAGATGGTTCAACGCCCCCGCCACCCCCGCGCCGCGGGCGTCCGGGTTCTCGATCAGCACCAGCTTCAACGGCGGCACGTCGACCGCGAAGTTCGCGTACCCCGCCCGCCGCTTCGCCGGCCCGACCCCGAACAGCGTCGTGTAGAACTCCACCGCCGCGTCCACGTCCGAGACGTTCAACGCCAACTGCACCCTGGCCATCCAGCCCACCCCTTACATCGACACCCATCTATGTTCTTGCGGGTCGAAGATGACCGTAAACATAGACGTCTGTCAATGGCTGGGGCATGCTGGCGGCACGGCGACCGCCTCCCCACCGGCGGGTCTCCCGGTCGTCGACCCGGTCATCGCCCCCGCGGCGGACGGCCCGCCCGGTCTCGCCGGGACGATCTCCGCGTGCCGCGCCCCGCTCGCCCGCGCCCCGCTGGGCGCCAACCGGGGCCGGCGACCGTTACGCCGGCCCGCGCATCGGCGAAGTCGTCGCCTTTCTGGATAATCCTTAAGGTGAGCCTGAATCGCGAAGATTCTGAATCGCGAGGACCGAGACTCAAGAACCCGCCGATGTCGGGATGTCAGGACAGATCGTACCGCGCTTCGGGAGTATCAGGTCGACCAGGTAACGCTCGACGGCCCGGCGGACGCAGACACTGTCCTGAAAGTAGGCGGTGTGGGTGTAGGAGCGCCAGGTCAACAGCACGCTGTTGGCGAGTTGACGGGCGAGGGACACAGCCCCGGAGTAGGGCGTCGCCGGGTCGCCGGTGCTGCCGACGAGGAGAATCGGCGGAGCGCCGGTGGCGTGGAACGGCCCCGTGTAGCGGGAGGCAGCCTTAACCGGCCAGACCACACAGGCAAGGGCACCGAGAGCAGAAAGCAGGCCGAAATGGGGGCTCTCGCGGTTGAGTTCGTCAGAAAGTCGTTGGTAGGCGCCCACGGTCGGGAAGATCTTGTCGGTGCAGGTGATGGCCGTATGCGAGGCAATGGCCGTATGCGCGGCATCGGAGCTGGTGGAGGTGCTGTGCGGCAAGGGGAGGATGGCCCCGATCGGGTCCTGCGCTGCGAAGGAGAGCAGCTCGGAGCCGTCGTTGTTGTCGTCGGCCAGTGCCAATGCTCCCGCGAGCCGCGGCCACTTGGCATGGGAGTACAGCGCGGACCGAACCCCTATCATGGCGGTCACCCAGTTGAGCGTGCGGGCGGCGCCGGTGTCCTTACCGTCCTTACCGCCGGCCGGGATCGGCTTCTCGGTGAGCCGTTCGACCAGGCGGTCGAAGGCGCCGGCCGGGTCGCCGTGACCGAAGCCACAGTTGGGCCGAGCCTTGCAGTCGGCGAGGAATGCGCCTAGGGCCTGTTTGGGAAGTTTATCGGGGCAGCCATTCGTTGATCGCGGCGATGGTGAC
>NZ_CDWRCL010000201.1:0-7683 GCF_977927575.1 Frankia sp. CcCS3 | reverse complement strand
ACCGGGAACACCGACCGCCTTCTCCCGGGCCCGTTCGAGGAGCTTCAGCATGATGAAGCGGGCCCGGCCGCGGCCGGACTCCTCGATGACGGCGTCGAGTGACTCCAGCCACTCGCTGGTTTCGGAGGGATCGATGTCCGGCAGCTGACTCGGTAGCCCGTCGGTGATGACCGAGAACTTCCGGGTTGTGTCCTGCGTCACGCCTTCTCCTGCTCCTCGAGCTTCCCGGGGCCGTCGCGATCATGCGAAAAGGTCCTGATCGTACGATCGCCGGCCTAGTTGTCCCTTTTGCAACGCACCGGGTGGGAACATGCATGATCAATGCGCCGCCGCATCCCGGCCGCTCGCTCATCCCATACGATGCCTGAACTCTGGGTGATCGACCGACCCTTGACGGCCGAGGGGGGAGGTTACCCGGAGAACGGGTATGTCATGGACCATCGTGCTCCATCGCGGCGGCCTCGTCACGTACGTCTTGGTTACTTCCGGGTCGAGACCTGGGCGATGTGCGTTGCGTTGTTGGCCTGTCGTCCGTAGTGCGGCCGATGCCGGGCCCCGCGGTGGTGGACAATCACCCTGATGGCGACCCGGATGAAGACGACGACGCTGTCCGTGCGCACCGGCCGGCGAGAAAGTATGGTGGATCTCACACCTGATGCGCGGCGGTTCCTTGCCGGTTCCAGCGACGGGTTGCTGTCGGTCTTCGTGCCGCATGCCACGGCCGGCGTGGCCATCCTCGAGTTGGGTTCCGATAGTGATATCGACCTGCTCGCGGCGCTCGCGGATCTGCTCCCCGCCGACGGCAGATGGCGCCACGCGCATGGAACGTTCGGTCACGGCCGCTCGCATGTGATGCCGGCCATCATCCCGCCCTCGTTGACGGTGCCGGTGATCGACGGCCGCCTCGCGCTCGGGGTCTGGCAGTCCATTGCGCTGGTGGACCTCAACGTGGACAACCCCGATCGAACGGTCCGGCTGTCGTTCCTGGCGGGATGATTCCGCTCTCTCCGGGGTACTGGCGGGGAGTCACACCAGGCTGACCACGCCGTCGCTTGTCCACAACCGACGGCGTGGCACTTGCGCAGTCACCGGAAGGTCCGGTGGACTAGGTCGAGGCGCACCAGCCGATGAGGATCATCGTTGGATGCGTCCACCGAGACGGGACGCCCTCGCGGTTACGCGGAGCGTCAACATACGAGCAGGAGGTAGTGGAGGGTGAGTCCGACCGCGGCGAACGCCGAGGGTCAGCGCCGAGCGGAGCGGCTGGGAGTCTCCGCCGGGACCCAGGTGCAGTCGCTCAACGAGGACGACGACATCGCCCAGGACCTGCTGGACGCCGTCACGAGCGCCAGCGGGACCGAGCTTGTCCCCGAGGACTCCGACGACGTCGTCGACATCGTCCTGCTGTGGTGGCGGGAGGATGACGGGGACCTGGCGAACGCCCTCATCGACGCACGGCGGCAGCTGTCCGACGACGGCGTGATCTGGCTGCTGACGCCCAAGGCCGGGCGTGCCGGCCATGTCGAGCCGAGTGACGTGCTGGACGCGGTGCCCACCGCGGGTCTCGTCCAGACCAGCACGTTGAGCGTCGCCCAGGAGTGGTCCGGCCAGCGGCTGGCGGCGCCGAAGTCGCAGCGGGTGCGCCACCGCTGACCTAAGGTGCCCGGTCCGGCCGGCCCGGCCGGGCATGGGTCGGTCCGGTCCGGTTCGCTCGGTTTCGGGGTCCGGGTCGAGGCGGGCGTGCACCGCCGTGCTCGCGTGCCTCGGGGACGGATGCGGGGTGTATGGGCGCCTCCGGCCGCCGCGGGCGGCGCTCGGGGTGGGCCGGGCGGCGGGCGGTCACTGGTAGAGCGGTTACCGGTAGAGCGGCACCTGCTGGCCCTCGACCGCCCCGGGGTAGCGGTCCCAGATGCGGTTGATTCCGAACTGCAGGACCAACGCGCCGCCGCCGATGAGGAAGAGAGCGAAGGCCAGGACCGGATTCGTCTCGGCTACCCCGGCCGCACGCTGGGCGCTACGGACGCGGGTGCCGAGCCGCCAGGCCGCGACGAACGGTGGGAAGATGATCATCCAGCCGATCAGGAAGGCCAGCAGCGACAGCGTCGGGTTCACCTCGATGCGCCGGTCATACTCGGCGAGCTCTTTGTTCGTCCGGTAGATCCAGACGAACGGGTAGACACCCAGGGTGATCAGAGGAATGCCCAGCCACACCGCGAAGGGGTTGCGCCTCCTCCCGAGTAGGCCGGACCCCTGGAACGTGTCGGGGGAGCCAGGTGGTCCGGCCAGGCCCGGTGTCCCATAGTCGGGGGTGGCGGGGTAGCCTTGCTGCGGTTCGTGGCCGGTCAGAGACTCACGAAACGCATAGATCGGAAATCCGCCGGTGGATGTGCCCGGTCCGTCGATCGGGTGAGGTTCCTGGGCGGGGTATCCGTGCGGGGTGGAACTCTGATTGGTCAAAGTGGCCCTGTCCTCATCGGTGTCCATACCAGTGGCGGCCGCGGGGCACGGCACCATGCCCCCACGCATGTCCGGCCGGTGCGGTTCCCGCGTCGATCGGCCAGGCTAGGGCACTCTGGCCTCGAAAACCCGCACACCCGCCGCATCGGGGTCACCGGACCGGGAAGGACACCTTCCATCCCGGTCTGATCGCCGTGATCTGATTGCCGAGCACGCGGGTGAACATCCAGGTCGGGTGCGGTTCCAGGCGATATGGCGGAGATCCGGAAGGTCGTGTAGGGCACGCCGCGGATGGGCGGCCAGCTTCGAGGTAGCCGGCAATGGCATGCTGGATCGGGACATCCGTGCCGATCGGTGAGTACCCTCGCCGGATTTGGCGCGGGGCCCGTCGCCGTAGTGATCATCTGTTGTGGTCACCGGTCCCTGATCAGTTCCCCACCGTTGTGGAGAGGAAGAGCCCATGGCCGTCGAGGTTGGCTCCGTCGCCCCGGACTTCTCACTGAAGGACCAGAACAACGAGGTTGTCACGCTGTCCGAGTTCCAGGGTAAGCGCAACGTGGTCCTGCTGTTCTACCCGTTGACCTTCACCGGCGTCTGCCAAGGCGAGCTGTGCTCCGTGCGGGACGATCTCGCTTCGTTCCAGAACGACGACGTCCAGGTGCTGGCCGTGTCGGTCGACTCGCCGTTCGCCCACAAGGTCTGGGCCGACCAGCAGGGCTACGAGTTCCCGCTGCTCGCCGACTTCTGGCCGCACGGCGCCGTCGCGAGCGCGTACGGCGTCTTCAACGCGGAGCGGGGCATCTCTCTGCGGGGCACCTTCGTCATCGACAAGGAGGGTGTCGTCCGCTGGAAGGTCGTCAACAACATCCCCGACGCGCGGGACCAGGCCGAGTACCTCAAGGCGCTCGCCATCCTCTAAGATCGTCCTTGCGGGAGCCGGCCTGCGTCTGGGGAGTCGTGGAGGGCCGGCTCCCGCCGGGGCTCGCCGCTGCGTAGTCTTAGTTGACCTCGTCATCTCCCGGGCGCGTAGCTCAGCGGGAGAGCGCTCGCCTTACAAGCGAGTGGTCGCAGGTTCGATCCCTGCCGCGCCCACGGGCTGGTCTTTCATGCTTGCTTCCCTTCGGGAAGCTTCGCCGCCAGCCGCGATGTCTGCTGGGGCCGAGCCCCCCCATGCCCCCCATGGCGGCAATCGGGGCGCTCGAAAGCCGTGAATCGCCGCGGGTGTAGCAACGGGTGTAGCAACGCGCCCGGGGCCACCGTGGGGGAGTGGTCCGGTCAGGCGCCGCTCGGGTGGTCGTCGAGACGGGTGAACGCGGCGCGCTTGTCCGCCACCTCGCCGCGAATGGGCGGTATGAGATCAGCGTGAGCGGACGGCCGTAGCTGGTCGCGTAGACACCGATCCGCACCGCGAAACCGTTGCAGTCCTTGCAGAGCTGGAGCCAGACCGTCACCGGTCGAGGCCGTCGATGGCGTGTGCGCGGATCGCGGCGAGGATCTGATCCCAGATCGTGGCGGGCAGGCGGATGTCCCGGAGGCCCAGCTAGCTGTAGCGCAGGTCAACGTGGCCGTCCGCGTGGCGGACCAGGCCGCCGGCGACCGCCCACTCCGTCCACTCGGCGGTCAGCGTGGTGAACGTGGCCACGCGGGCCTCTTGGACGAGGCCGGACCAGATGACGCCGGGCATCCGGAGCTCGTGGACCTCGCCGGCATACCGGTACTGGATGACGGCTTCCGCGCCGTCGCGGGCGAATTGGGCCGCGGGGGCGCAGGCCGCCCGGCGCCAGTCCAACGGTGTGCCCACCGGGGTGCCGGGGTCGGTTCACCCCATGCGTCTGTCTCCTCGCGTGTGATGGAGCCTCCCCACCCGCGAGCCGGCACCCCGGGGACGAGCCGGGGCGGAGGGACTTCGCGGGCGGGGAGGGATGGAGGGGGCCGCCGGCATCATTGGCGGCGGCCCCGGTCTGGGGATGGGCGGGGGCTGTGGTGCCTCCCCGCCTGCGACCGTGCTCACGGAGTGCCCTGACGAAGGGCGTGCAGGCGGGGAGGGATCAGGTGGGGCCGCCTCGGGGAAGGGACGGCCCCGGTCTCAGGGGCCGTTGACACGGCGAAGCGGAACGACCCGGTAGCCGACGATGTCGGGCAAGGTCTGGGCGTGCTCGTCGGCGAGCCGGGCCGTGGGCCAGCCGGTCAGGGTTTCGACCGGACGCCCATCGGCGTCGAGCACGGAGATCGAATAGTTCGCCGGTGTGTCCCGCACGGGAATCCAGTTCGCTCCGGGCCGGCGGGTCGGCAGGGCCCGGGAGGGGGAGGGTGCCCGCGAGCGGTGGGGCCCGCTTCTCCTCCCGGTATAGGTGGCCGCCTTCCACCCGCCCGGCGATCCGCAGGGAGAACCCGTCAGCGTCACGAATCCTCCCTGGCCTCCGGATGCCGGCCGGCACATCCGCCGGTAAGGACATGACACACTGCGTACCAGATCTGCTGCAGAATGCAGCCGTTTCTTCATGCATGCAGATGACGGCCATGACAGGGCATCGCTTGACAGGAGGACAAGGCGATGGATCCTCAGAGACAAGCACGGTCACAGTTCGTGACGTATCTTCGAGGCTTGATCGCAGATCGACAGAACGATCACAGTAAGTTGCACCGGAAGACGGGGATCCCGCGCCAAGTAATCGGCGACGCGGCGAACGGCCACCAGCTACCGTCACCCAGAGTCGTCGCAGACCTCAACCGGGAGCTGAAGTCCGACGGCGAACTGATCCGCCTGTGGAAGGAAGCGAAGCTCGAAAAGACAGCAGAAGATCTTGAATACGCCCTGCCGGGACCCGCAGGGTCGACCCGGGAGGCCTTGACAATAGCCGATCATCCTTACCTGGCTGCGCGACTCGCCGCCTACGAAGTTCGAGGACTGGTCGCGCTCGGAGACGAAGCCGGCGCACGAAAAGCGCTCGCGCTCATGCATGACCACGTCGTGGCCAGTCCCCCGCTACCCGGAGCATCACCGTTCGGACCCGCCCACGCCGACCAGTCGACAGCGCGGACTCTCGCCCCTCTCCGGCATGGCGAGGCGGCCGAGGCGATGGCGCGCGCATCGGTCGACGCCTACCAACGAACCGGTGGTGGATTCGAAGACCTCGGGAACGCCATGCTCAACCTCTCCCTGGCGCTGCTACTTCGATCCAAACCCGAGCCGGAGGAGGCTGCTCGGCACGCATCGGAAGTGGTCTCGATGTTGAACGCCATCCCGACCTACAGTGTCACAGCCAAGGCCGGAGATATCAGCAAGCATCTTGATCCGTTCGCTGAACTACCCCCAGTCAAAGATCTACGCGAACAGCTCGGCGCCCGCCCACGGCTCGCCCTCACCCAGTGACCGCACCCGAGATCCCCATCGTTGTCACGGAACGGCTCATCCTTCGCGGCTGGTTCGACGCCGTCATCGACCCGTACGCGGCGATGACGCCGACCCCGAGACCATGCACTATCTCGATGGTCCGTGCGGGCGGGAGGGGACAGTCCGACTGATCGAACGGACCCGGGCGCTATGGGAGCGACGCGGACATGGTATGTGGGCCATGACCGACCGCCATACCAACGAGTTCATAGGCCGGGCAGGAACCTTCTACGCCGAGGGCTGGCTCGCCGTCGAGGTCGCTGTCTCTATCCGCCGGGACCGCTGGGGGCAGGGACTTGGCACAGAAGCGATCACAGCATCGCTCAACTTCGGCTTTGATCGGCTGGATGTCGACGAGCTGATCACTGTCACACACCAGGAGAACGCGGGGATGAACGCGATCGCGCGCAAGCTTGGGATGACCTTCCGGGAGGTGGCTGACGTCGGCCCATGGAGGGCGAACAACGTCTATGCGATCAGCCGAGCCGAGTGGAACACCCGGCGTGGGGCAACCTCCAGAGCCTGAGCTGCCGGGCACCCATACCGGAGCCCACGCGAAGGATACGGCGCGGCCGCGCCGGCCGGGCCATCCTGACGGCATGGACGAGGCGCCTGGCAGACCGTGGCCCAACCCGGTAATCGTGCTGCGCTGCAAGAAGCATCGGCGGCCACCGCCACGGTGGGGTGTCCGGCTCACGTTCCGGCCGGTGTCATCCTCCAGGGACTGCCCGGACTGTCGATCGGTGGGCCCGAAGGACTCGTAACGGACGGTTCCCGGATCCGAGAAACACGCAAGAGCCCATCCGCGGGATACCCGCCCAGCGCGTACCCCGCGATTCGGTCCAGTGATGCCTTCGATGCCCTGTGCGCCGCGTTGTCGGGGGGTGACGCCCATTCCCCGATGCTGTCTCAACGGGGATTGGTCATGTCGTACTACGACGATCAAAGGCACCACAGCTACCACGACGGCAGAAGCCAGGGCTACCAGCAGCCTCACCCGGGCGGAGATGGGCCGACCCGCGGCTACGGACCCCCGATGCCGCCACCGCGGCAGGGTCGCGACTGGAAGAAGATCGGCATTATCGGCGGTGTCGCCGTGGTCGCGCTTCTTATCGTCGCCGCGATCGCGAGCCCCAGCTCCACGACCGGCCACCCCGACGGCCGCGACCACCGCCGTCCCGGCGGCGACGACAACGGCCATTACGGTCCCCGGCACGGAAGGGGGTATCCCTACCACTGCCGCGCCTGCCGCAACCCAGCCGACGGTCCCCGCGGTGAAGGCGGTCCCTAATGTTGTCGGCATGAACCTGCAAAGCGCGCAGGAGCTTCTTTTCCCGCCCTTGCGGTCGACTTCAATCGACGCGACTGGACGGGGACGCCTTCAGATCATCGACTCGCATTGGAAGGTGGTACGGCAGGAGCCGGTAGCGGGCACCGTGGTGCCGTACTTGACCGACATCAAGCTGTACGTGGTCAAAATCGACGGCTCACTGACTTAAGGCCGGTCGCACCGGTGGTACGCCCCTACTCACCGAGGAACGCTGACGCCCCGGTGCAGCCGGGGGAGGTGATCCCCCGGCGTCTTTCTGACGGCGCTATCAGGGCTTACATGTCGGTTCACACGGAGGAGTTCGTCGCCTGTTTCATCCCTGTGATCTTGCATCCGGGTGATCACGAGTACGTGGCGTATGACGGGTCTTCGAAGTTAACCGGGGTGGGCGTGAGACCCCAGCCAGTTTGGTAACTGTGCGTAATGTTGGCTCGGCGTGGCCTGCTGTGACCTGATGTGGCATGCCTCGTGTCGTGACATGAATCGCCCACAACCCCTGGCG
>NZ_CDWRCL010000200.1:0-7698 GCF_977927575.1 Frankia sp. CcCS3 | reverse complement strand
GGTCCTAACTGCTGGCTGGCTGATCGTTCACCCGACCGTCCGATCACATTCCGCGCCGTCCACACTACGGTCGGAGATGAGATCAACCCCGCCGTGAACATCCGCGCTTGCCATGGCAACGTCTTGGCCGTCCGGAACGTCCAGTTAGACGGACACGGCTGCCACATCACGACCACGACGGCCGCGGCATGCGTTCCGGCGGGGGTTCTCCCGCTCCGGCCGCCTGAGCGAGGAGGGCTTTCGACTCAGGTGAGCCCCGATACCATGCGCCCGCCGGCCCTGCCGCCCGCGTTGGACCCGCGTGGGCCCCGTCGCCACCACTCCCCGCTGCGACGGCTGTCCGTTGGAGCCGTCGCTCTGCTGTCCGTGCTGGTTCTCGGTCTGAGCACCATCGGGTGGGGGGCCGCCTACCGGCAGTTCGACAAGGCCGTCACGCGCGTCGACTGGGACATCGAGGGTGCCCGCCCAGCGAGCGTGGACGGCGAGGAGAACATCCTGCTACTCGGCGACGACAGCCGGGAGGGTACCGAGGGTCAGTACGGTGTGGTAGACGGCGTCCGGTCCGACACCACCATCATCGCCCACTTCGGCAAGGACGGCTCGGCCACGTTGCTGTCCTTCCCCCGGGACATGCTCGTCCCGGGGGTGCCGCGGGAGAAGGCCACCGCCCGCGACGGCCGGTCGAAGCTCACCGAGGTGCTCGAGTTGGCGGACGTCCCCGGTCTCGTCAGCACGCTGGAATCCCTGACCGGCCTGAAGATCGACCATACCATCTCGATCAATCTCGCCGGTTTCAAGGCGATGACCGACGCGGTGGGAGGCGTAACCGTGTGTGTGACGCCCCTACCGAACGGCAGCACCCGCAACCTGCACGACTCGATGTCGGGATGGAGCGGACGGCTCGGCGAGAACCGTCTCAACGGTGATCAGGCGCTGGCCTTCGTCCGGACCCGCTACGCGCTCGGGGACGAACGCCTTCGCATCCTGCGCCAGCAGCAGTTCCTCTCCAAGCTGCTGGCGACAGCGACCAGCACCGGAGTGCTCACCAACCCGGCCAAGATCACTTCGTTGATCGGGGCGGTCGGCGGCGCACTGCGGATCGACCAGGGCCTCGACCAGACCGCGATACTCAAGCTCGCGAAGCGGGCCAGCGAGCTGGGTCCGGGAAGAATTCACTTCGTGACAGTCCCTACGCACATCGCGCTGCGCTCCGATGGTGCGGTCGACGACATGGGTTCGATTCCCCCGCACGGGGCCGTACTCATCGTCGATCAGGCCGGCCTCGACCAAGTCCTCGCTCCGCTGCTGCCCGCGGGCACCAAGCCTCCCGCACAGCGAACTCTCGACCCCGCCCAGGTCTCGATCGCCGCCGTCCGCAACGCCTCGGGACGTGCCGGACTCGCCACCCGCACGGTCGACGGACTGCGGGCACTCGGCTTCACTGGGCCGATGACCGCCGCGACATCGACCCGCCAGACTCTGACCGAGGTACGCCATCCCCCGGGCCAGGAGGCCGCGGCACGCACCCTGGCGGCGACGATCCCCGGCAGCCGGATCGTCGCGGGCGCCGGCCGCTCCGGGGCCGGCCTCGTCCTCGTCCTCGGATCCACCTTCACCGGCCTGTCCAACGTCGGCCTGTCCAACGTCGGCCTGCCCAACGTCGGCCTGCCCAGCGGTGGCCTGCCGGGCGGTGGCCTGCCGGGCGCGGCGGCGACCGTCGACACGAGGATCCCGACGGCCTCGACGGCCGCCGGTGGTGACACCCGGACGACCACGGTCGCCATCACCGCGACGCCGGCCCCGGCGACCGGCGGGGCCGGCACCACAGGCGCCACAGGCACCGGCGGCACCACGGGCACCGCGACCGCTCCGGTCGGTCCCGTTCCCTCCGACACCTCGTGCACGCCATGAACGCCTCCGTGCCGCGGCTGGTCGCCGTACGGACGCTGCTTGGCCCGGCCGCGGACGCCGACGCCGACGCCGCACCCGCGGCGGGAGTTCGCGGCATCGCGTCCGTCCTCGCGCACCGGCTGGCCACCGATCCCGCCCGCCCGCTGGTCACCTTCTACGACGACGCGACCGGCGAACGCGTGGAATTCTCGGCGACCACCTTCGACAACTGGGTGGCGAAGACCGCGAACATGCTGGTCGACACGCTCGGCCTCGGCATCGGTGACCGGGTCGGCGTCCACCTGCCGACGCACTGGCTCAGTTCGGTCATTCTGCTCGCCACCTGGTCAGCCGGGATGGAGGTGGTCCTCGTCCGAGACGCAGACGGCGGGCAGGACGGCGGGGACACCGAGAAGGACGGCGGGGAGCTGCCGGTCGCGACCCCCCTCGACGCGCTGTTCGTGGCCGAGGACCGGCTCGACGAGGCGTCCGGCCTGATGGTGGACGAGATCGTGGCCCTGTCACTGCGCCCGCTGAGTGCTCGGATGCGCAGGCCCGTCGCCGGGGTTCTCGACTACGCCGCGGAGGTGCCCCCGCACGGCGATCGGTTCGCCGCCCCGGCACCGCCACCCGGGCAGGCCGCGCTGCTGCGCGCGGGTACCGCGATCGCGGGGGCGTGGGACCTGGGACCCGCGGACCGGGTGCTGTTCACCGCGTCGCTCGCCACGACCGAGGGCCTGGTCGGCTCGCTGCTCGCTCCCCTGGTCGCAGGCTCGTCGATCGTGCTGTGCCGGCATCTCGACAGCGCCGCGCTCCCGCGGCGCATCGAGACGGAGAAGATCACCGCCGTCGGTCGGTCGGTCCTGCGGCACGCGCCCGGCCCACTGCCCGCGGGGGTCCGGTCGCTGCCGCTCCCCCGCCTCGGGTGAAACCCGCACGACCCCCGTAGCGGGCCGCGGATGGGGAATGACCATACCCGACATCCGGACGGCTCACAGACGGCGTGACCACCGAACGGCGCGACGGCCAACGAGAATGGGGCAACGCGGTCCCCGGTGCGTCCGGCTCACCGGGGCTTACGAGATTGCCCCGGCGGGAGGGCCGGCAGCGCGGCGGCCGGTCTTTACCACGTGTAGCGGAGGTCGCTCGAACGTGAGCACGTCACCGGTTCTTCACATCAGCGTCATCGGCACCGGATACCTGGGCGCGACACACGCCGTATGCATGGCGGAACTGGGGTTCGAGGTCATCGGTGTCGATATCGACGCGACCAGGACGCAGCGGCTCGCCGTGGGTGAGGTGCCCTTCTTCGAGCCCGGCCTGGAAGGGCTACTCCGCAAGAACCTGGAGGCGGGACGACTGGCCTTCTCGAGCTCGCTCGCCGAGGCGGCTGACCGGGCCGAGGTGCATTTCATCTGCGTGGGAACACCGCAACGGCCCGATTCCGGCGCGACGGACCTGCGCCACGTCGAAGCGGTGACGAATGGTCTGATCGCGGCCGGGCTGCGGCCCGGGACGCTGGTGGTGGGCAAGTCGACGGTTCCCACGGGCACCGCGGCCCGGCTGGCCGGACGACTTGCCGCCGGCGCCCCGGGCGCGGAACTTGCGTGGAATCCCGAGTTCCTCCGGGAGGGGTCCGCCATCGACGACACCCTGCGGCCGGACCGCCTGGTCTTCGGGGTCGTCCCGGGTGGCATCGCCGAGGCACGGCTGCGGGCGGTCTACGCCAGAACGATCAAAGAAGGCACACCCGTCATCGTCACCGACTTCGCCACGGCCGAGATCGTGAAGGTCGCCGCGAACGCCTTCCTCGCGACAAAAATCTCCTTCATCAACGCGATGGCCGAAATCTGCGACATGACCGGGGGGAACGTGACCGAGCTCGCCGCCGCCCTGGCTCACGACCCCAGGATCGGGCCCCGGTTCCTCCAGGCCGGCATCGGCTTCGGTGGCGGCTGCCTACCCAAGGACCTCCGTGCCTTCCAGGCCCGCGCGGACGAGCTGGGAGTCGGCTCCGCGCTGGCCTTCCTCACCGAGGTCGACGCCGTCAACACGCGGGCCCGGACGCGGACGGTGGCGCTAGCCACCAAGGCGCTGGGGGGCTCGCCGACGGGCCGGATGGTGGCGGTCCTCGGTGCCGCCTTCAAACCGAACTCCGATGACATCCGCGACTCGCCCGCCCTCGACGTGGCCACCGCGCTGCACCGCGCCGGCGGCCACGTGTCCGTGTACGACCCCGCGGCGATCCCGAACGCCCGCGTTCGCTACCCGTACCTGCACTACACCGACTCGGTGATACGGGCCGTGGCAGGAGCGGAGATCGTCCTGGTCCTGACGGAATGGAGCGAGTTCCGCGAGATCGACCCGGCCGCCCTGCGACCGCACGTCAGCAGACCCATCGTCATCGACGGACGGCACGTCCTGGATCCCGCGGTCTGGCGGGATGCCGGCTGGATCTACCACGCGCTCGGACGGCCACTCGCGTGACCCGCCGACCGGACCTACCGGACCTACCGGACCTACCGGACCTACCGGACCTACCGGACCTACCGGACCTACCGGACTAGGCAAGCTTGACCCGACGACAATCCGACGACGCGACCCATCCAATGCCGCCGTGGACCGCCCTACGGCAGAACCTCGACCAGTGCCCCGGTCTCCACCTGGTAGACGAATCCACGCACCGAGGTGGTGGACTGCAGGAACGGCGACGAACGCAGCACCCTGACGGACTTGCGCACGTCCTCCTTGACATCGGGAAAGGAATACACGTCCCATTCGGGACGAACGCCCGTCTCGTGCTCCACCTGGTCCCGGAACCCGTCGTCGGTAATCCTTTCGAGACCACATCCGGTGTGGTGTAAAAGAATGATCTCCGTCGTTCCCAGCACGTGCTGGCTCACGGCGAGCGAGCGGACCACATCCGGGGTGATGACACCACCGGCGTTGCGCAGGATGTGGGCGTCACCTTCGACGAGACCGAGCAGAGCCTCCACCTGGATCCGCGCGTCCATACAGGCAACCACCGCGACGCCCAGGCGCGGCCGCGTGCCGGGCAGGGCAGGAAGCCCGGCCTCCCGCCGCCGGACGGGGTGACCTACGGCGTAGCTCAGCAGGAGTTCGGTCGCCGTGGCATCGCTACCCACTGGGCCCACCGGCTCCACCGGGCTCACAGGACGCACGGTGTCCGCGGGGCGCACGGTGTCCGCCTGGGCGTCGGCAACGGAGCCAACAGCAGTGTGGTCATCGGTGTCCACGTGGTCATCGGTCCTTGACGTTGACATCAACGGCTCGGCCGGCGACTCGAGCGGATCATGATGATGCGTCCTTCCGATCAATGGTCCCCACCCTCCCACTGCCAGGATGCCGTCCATGGGCCCAGCTTCGCCAACGTTCCCAAGCTTTTGCCGAAGTTGTGCCACTCACGTTGCCCGCCGCACCGGATTGGTGGCATCACCTAGCGTAAAGATGGGAACAGCTACTCGGTGACTCCACCACGCGCCGACGGGTTCACCGCTACGTCCGGCACCATGGCCGGTGAGCCGGCCTCGCCACGGATGCCCACCACGCCACCGTCGACGGGGGTGGCACGGTGGGCGGGCGGGAGCAGCCGGTACTCTCTCCGAGTGGTAAATATCGATCGGGGTCGCCCGTGGTGAGACACCGACAGACCCGCTCACCGATGCAGGTACTCATCCACGAGATGGGCAAGTTCGGGCTGGTCGGCGGCGCGTGTTACGCCATCGACTTTCTTGTCTCCAACCTGTGCCACACGCTTCTCGGAATGGGTCCACTCAGCGCGAAGACCGTCTCCACGGTGGTCGCTGCCACCTTTTCCTACATCGGGAACCGGCAATGGTCGTTCAACCATCGCGCCCGAACCGGTCTACGTCGCGAGTACACACTCTTCGTGATCCTGAATACGGTCGGGTTGCTGATCGCGCTCGGCTGCCTCGGGTTCGCACGCTATGTACTCGATCTCAAGGGCGTACTTGCGTTCAACCTGTTCGGTAACATCATCGGCACCGGGCTGGGCACCGTATTCCGGTTCTGGGCCTACAAGAAGTGGGTCTTCCTCCACCCGGACCATCCCAAGGCCACCGCGAACGGCGGAGCCCGTCAGGACGGTCGTCGGCGCATCCCGGAGCATGCGGGCCGGATCTGACCGCACCAGCGGCCCCCGGCCCGACGCACATTCCGCCGCCTCGTCCGGCACCGGACCGGCCGTTTCAGGTGCGCCGCGCATCGCCGCCACCCCCGGACGCCCAACACGCCCGCCGACACGGCACGACAGCGGAACAGGACGTTCCGCCCTCCCGCCGTCCCCGGCAGACAAGTCGGGAACAACCTAGTTCCGATACCGAACGGTTCCCGAACCTTCGCCGGTGGGCTACGCTCGGCGGGCCATGCTGGCGCCGCGCGCCCACAGCCCTCCATCCAGCGAGACACATCGGCTACCGGGAACGCCGCGTGGAGCGCCGTCCAGTCCGCAGCAACCTGGAGGGTGTGTCGTGACCCCGTCCTCGCTCGCGTCGTCGCACCCCGGCGGCCGACCTCGCGACGAGAGCCGGGACCAGGCGATCCGCACCGCCACCCTCGACCTTCTGGCCGAGGTCGGATACGACGGTGTGACGATGGACCGGGTGGCCACCCGGGCGCGAGCCGGAAAGGCCACCATCTACCGGCGCTGGCCGTCAAAGCTCGCCCTGGTGATGGACGCGGTCAACGCCTTCACCGAGCAGCGGATGCCGGTACCCGACAACGGCTCCCTCCGCTTGGACATCCTTGAGTTCCTGACCTCGTTCCATGACACGATCCGCGGCGATCGGGGACGGATCCTCGCGGAACTGATCTCGGAGATGCCGCGCAATCCCGGTCTGCGCGACGCCCTGCGCCGCGGCCTCTGGATGCAACGCCAGGCAAGCTCGGAGGCCATCATCGAACGCGGGATCGCCCGTGGCGAGGTCCGCCCGGACGTCGACCGCACGGTACTCATAGAACTCGGAACCGCCGTCATCCTCCAACGGGTGCTGCTGACCGGAGATCCGGTCGATCAGACGTTCCTGGAGATGATCGTCGACGACATCGTGATCCGTTACGCGGCCTGATCCGACACCTTGTCTACAAGACGACCCGGGATCCCCCTCCGAACGCAAAGCTCCTAACATCGAGCATCGAGCCCGACCTGGGCCGAACGGGGCGGTCCGTCCCGTTCTAACACAGATGGACGGTTGCGAGAACCGCCCAGCACCACGGCGGGATCCGCAAGATCACGAGCGCGAGCCGGGGCCGCTCTTCGCGCAGCGCAGGAGGACGTCATGCAGTCACCGGGCCCAGGCCCCCAGGACCCGGACGCCCAGACCCAACGGGTTGACGGCAACGCTGGTGGTTCTTATTCCGCCTCGTCGTACTCCGCGGGCTCGGCACCGTTCGGCGACGAAGACGAGACCCGCCTGCTCGGCAACAGCGCACCCGGCGGCTACCCGCCCACGGAACAGTACTCCCAGAACCCTCCGAACCAGTATCCCCAGAACCAGTACGCACAGAATCCGTACCGCGGCACCGATCAGTACCCCCCGACGGCGGTCTACCCACCCGGCGAGGGCTACGGCCAGGGTTACCAGCAGCAGGATTATCCCGCCAACAGCTATCCCACGGAGAGTTATCCGCAACAGGCATATCAGCAGAACTATCAGTCGGGTTACCACCAAGATCCGGGTTACCACCAAGGGTATCAGCAGCAGGGCTACCCTGCGGCGGGCGGTTACGGAGGTTATCCGGGCTCTTCGAAGTTAAGCGGGTTTGAGG
>NZ_CDWRCL010000199.1:0-7719 GCF_977927575.1 Frankia sp. CcCS3 | reverse complement strand
CCCTAACTGCCCGGCTCGCTGTCGCCGAACAGCGTGCCGCGGAGTCCGAACGGCGGATCGCCGAGGCGGAGCGCCATGCCGTGATCGCAAGCGCCCGGGTCGAGGAGATCGAGGCAGCGATGCGGGCCCGGGCGTACGCCGTGACACCCGGCGCGGCCCAGGCCCTCCCGGCCGGCCCGGGTGCCGCCGGCCCTTCGGCGGCGGAGCTCGCCCATGAGGCCGAGCTGCTGCGCAGACAGCTCGTCGAGGCCGAGGGCCGGGCGGCCAAGTTCTCCTCCCGACTGGCCATGGCCCGTACGGAGGCGGAGGACGCGCAACGTCAGGTGGCCACCATGACCACCCGGCTGGATCGGCACCAGGCCGAATGGGCGGCCGAACGGCTCAGCCTGCTGGGGCGGATCGCGAAATCCGAGGCGCTTCTGGGCCAGGCCTCCTCTGACGAGAAAGCCGGTGCCGAGCATCCCGAGGCTGCCCCCACCGCCGAGGCCGCCGTCGCGGTCGGGGTTGCTGCCGCGGGCGGTGTGGTCTCGTCGAACCTCGCGGTCACCCCGAACGAGGCGGGGCCGTCGAAGAGCGTGCTGCCCGCGCACGGCCTGGCTCTGTCGCCCGAGGCGAACATCTCGGGGGCGACGGTCCAGGCGAGCGGCGTTGCCACGAAGAACCGGCCACCGGCCCCGGGCGGACCGCCGTCGAGTAGTCAGGGGAGTGGCTGCGGCGTGAAGAGCACCGGTGGCAGGAGCACCGGTGGAACGAACGGGGCCAGCGGCCAGCCGGGTACGGGTAGCCGGGTCGTGCTGGAACCCGCGCCGCGGTGGAACGGTCTCCTCGATCCAGTGCGGTCGGGCGGCGACAACCTCAAGGAGATTGTCGGCGTGGGCCCGGTGATCGAGGCCCGGCTGCGGGCGTTGGGCATCACAACCTTCAGTCAGCTGGCCGAAATGGGTGATACCGACGTCGAGCGGCTCGCTCACCGGCTGGATGGCTTCGGTGACCGCATCGTCTCCGACGATTGGGTCGGCCAGGCCCAGGATCTGCAGGCCCGGCACTACGGCGGCGTCTACTGACCGGACCGCCGTCCACCTCGCTCGTCACAGTCCGGAGATGAGTCCCTCGATCTCAGCCTCCAGGATCCGGCGGTCGGTGACGTCGGAGTAGAGCCAGACATGGCCGCGGTAGCCGTCGGCCGCGGTCAGCGGGATGTGGCTACGCTCGAACACCCGCCCGTCGGCGAACATCACTGCCTCCCGGCGTAGCGTCCGCCGTCGACGGAGCAGGGTGTCCAGGCGCGTCGCGAATCCGGATGGATCGTCCACCAGCCCGGGCCGGGGACGCAGCTGCAGCCGGCAATCCGTTCCGACCAGGTCGACGGGCAGGTCCGCCAGATCGAACAGATCGCAGTACACCTGGTTCACCGCCACCACACGCCCGTCCCGGTCGGCGATGAGCACGGCGGTCGTCAGTTCGGCGAGCAGGGTCGTCAGCCAGCGTTCCCGGTCCCGGCATGCCTCCTCGATCCGTCGGGCCTCGGTGAACGGGCAGCCACAGGTGTGGTTCGAGCCCCTGGCGCGTCCGAAGGGACGCAGGTCGTCATTCTCGCTGCGATGCAGGGCCACGGCCGCGCGCCACTCCGCGCCAGGCGGGAGCGTCCCGCGGGGAAACCCGACTGTGGGCCGATCCTCGGTGGCTTCGCGGGATGTCGCCCGGCCCGGCGTCGGTTCGCCGGGAACCGGCCGGCGGGGAAGCGGAACAGACCATTCCCAGCCCCGATCGGACTGGTCGGCCCGAGGCCAGGCCGAGGGTGCTTCGCGTCGCGGGTACTCGCCGTCGTCCTCGCGGTCCCCGGCCGCGTCGACGAGATCGGTCTCCTCGGTGTCACCGTGCCCGTCCAGCCCGTCCAGGCGGGCTATCTCGTCCACCCGATCGGGGCGATCCGACCGGTCGGACTGGTCCGGCAGATCAAACGGGCCCGGTCCGTCGAACACGCCGAACCTGTCGAGATCGCCCGCGGGCACCCCATCGGAGGCGAGGGCCTGGAGACCGAGGAGATCCTGATCGAGCAGGTGCCCGTCGAGGAGGTCGGGATCGAGAGCGGCGAGTTCGAAAGCCGCCTCGCGACGGCGAAGGCGGTCGAGCTCGGCCTGCCCGTCGTCAAGGTGTTCGAGATCGGCCGGTTCGAGATCGGCCGGTTCGTGATGCGCCGGTTCGTGAGACGTCGGTTCGCGGGAAGCGAGGTCGGGTTCGGCCCGTTCCTGGACGGCGACGTCGTCGGTATCGGGCTGGCCCGCGGACGATGGGCCGATCGGGGAGTGACGCCCTTGGACCCGCGGCGAGGACACCGGCACACCCGTCACCGGCCCGGCGGCGTTCCCGAACGCACTGGCCGACGGCACGGTGAGGGTGCCGACGATCCGTTGTCTACCGTCCCCTGCCGAGGTCACCATCGTCTGCATGACCGCGTCGCAGGGTGGTTCACCCGGTCGGATCAACCGGACCTGGATCGAAAACCCGTCGCCGTGCGTGACGAGGCGCCGCCACCGGCTGCCGACGTTCGCTACGTCGCCGGGATGGACGATGCGTTGCCATCCCCATCCGACCGCCTCGTCGCGGGTAACGCCGGTCAACTTGGACCACGGCCGGTTCACAAAGAGATACCGGCCTGCCGCATCGGTGGCGAATACCGCGACCGGGCAGTTTTCGACAATCCGCCAGAACATTTTCCAAGCGGTCGTGTCGAACATGTCTGACGATCGGGGATCCCGGGCGCCGCTCATCGTGATGCCCCTTTCCACTCCGGGGGATCGTGCCGGGGAGGCGTCGGGAGCAACGCCGCCCTGGTGGCCGAATGAGGTTCTCGCGGGCGGCTGGCGACCGCGCTGGTTGTTGGCTGACCGGACACGGAAGGGACCCCCGAGGCAGGCGTTGGTGGGACGCTGGATGAGACCGGCGGGGTGGGGGGATTCCGCCTGTCGACCCAGCGATGCGATATCGGCTACAGGGATGTTCGGGTTAGGGACCGCCGAAAGGCTATCGCCTCGGCGTCGTTTCGAGGGAGAAATCGCGCGGGCGTTTCCGGGGCGGTTGGTGCACCGTCGGTGCAGTCGATATGCGCACAGAGCGATGACAAATGTCCGGTCCGCGACCGCTTTTTGACTGCGGAGAGTAGCAACCTTGGTGGTCAAGGGGGGACTCTGTACGGGCTGTGGCCTACCTGAGCCCTACCCGCTCCATGCCCCCGGTGGGGGTTGTGCGAACGTTGTTGCGTCTGCCCCCGGTGTCGGGGGTTGCTTACCAGTGACCTTCTTTCTACGCTTCGTGGCAATTATCGGGGCGGGAAGAGACGAAAGCCGGAGGAGCAGCGGTTTCCGTGGCGGTGGCACGCGGCAGTTGGCTGGACGCGACATCGTTCGTGGAGGACGAGGTCAGAGAGCTCGTCCGGCGGCGTTCTCTCGATCCCGTGCGGGACCCGGCGCAGGTGCGTCAGCTCGTTCACGAGGTGCTCGCCGATTATGAGGAACGGGTTCTCGTCAGTGACCTTCCCCCGGTCGTCGACCGGGACGTCACCGCCCGGCTGGTCTATGACGCGGTTGCCGGGTTCGGGCCGCTGCAACGCCACCTCGACGACCCCACCGTGGAGGAGATCTGGATCAACGAGCCGGGCCGGGTATTCGTCGCCCGGGCCGGTCGCAGCGAGCTGACGACGACCATTCTGACCGCCGATCAGGTCCAGGACCTCGTCGAGCGGATGCTGAAGTCCTCGGGCCGGCGGGTGGACCTCTCGACCCCGTTCGTCGACGCCATGCTTCCGGACGGTTCCCGGCTGCACGTGGTCATCCCCGATGTCACCCGGGTGCACTGGTCGATCAACATCCGTAAGTTTGTGCTGTCCGCGTCGAGCCTGGACGAACTGGTCGATCTCGGGACGATCACGCTGGCAGCGGCCACCTTTCTGGACGCTGCCGTCGTCGCCGGCCTCAACATCATCATTGCGGGCGGCACTCAGGCCGGCAAGACGACCATGCTCAACTGTCTCGGCTCGGCCATCCCGGCCCGGGAACGGGTGATCAGCTGCGAGGAGGTGTTCGAGCTGAAGCTGCGGGCCGCCGACTGGGTGGCGATGCAGACCCGGCAGGCCAACCTGGAGGGCAGCGGGGAAATCCGGCTGCGCCGGCTGGTCAAGGAGGCCCTGCGGATGCGCCCGGACCGGCTCCTGGTCGGCGAGGTTCGCCAGGAGGAGGCGCTCGACCTGCTGATCGCGCTCAACTCTGGGCTGCCCGGTATGTGCAGCCTGCACGCGAACTCGGCTCGCGAGGCCGTGACGAAACTGTGCACCCTGCCCCTGCTCGCCGGCGAGAACGTCAGCCATGCCTTTGTGGTGCCCACCGTCGCCGCCAGCGTGGATCTCGTCGTCCATCTGGAGAAGGACGTCTCGGGCCGGCGCCGCGTCACCGAGGTCGTCGCGCTGCCCGGCCGGACGGAGGGGGACGTCATCGAGATCGCCCAGATCTACCGCTCGCGCGCGGACGGACTGGTCCGCGCCGACGGCTTCCCGCCACATCCCGAACGGTTCGTCCGCGCCGGCTACGACCTGCCCGCCCTGCTGGCCCAGGGCGACCATGATTACCATCATCATCGGCCCGGCGGGGGCTGGCCCGAGATCGCCGCGGAGCGATGATGGGCATCTTCCTCGGCCTGCTGTTCGGTCTGGGTCTGTTCCTCATCGTCACCAGCGGCCGGCCGCGGTTCGCGGCCTGGTCGGCGACGGCGCGCTGGGAACGGTCGACGAGCGACCTGCTCGCCCAGGCGGGCATCCGCGGCGTGACCCCGCGTCAGTTCGTCATGATCAGCCTGGGTCTGGGTCTGGGTCTGGGTCTGGGTCTGGGTCTGGGTCTGGGTCTGGGTCTGGGTCTGGGTCTGGGTCTGGTAGCCGGCCTGGTCGTCCTGGCATTCACCGAGACCGTGTCGCTGGCCGGCGCCTTCGTCGTGTTTGCGAGTCTGCTGCCCCGGGCCCTCGTGGTCCGTCGGCGGCATGCCCGCATGCATGATCTGCGGGAGCTGTGGCCGGACGTTGTCGACAACCTGTCCAGCGCGGTGCGGGCCGGGATGTCGCTGCCCGAGGGCCTGGCCGCGGTGGGGGTGCGGGGGCCGGTACAGCTGCGACCGGCCTTCACCCGGTTCGGCGAGGACTACAGCGCCACCGGGTCGTTCTCGGCCTGCTTGGACCGCCTTGCCGACGAGCTCGCCGATCCGGTGGCCGACCGCATCATCGAGTCACTGCGGATGGCCCGGGAGGTCGGCGGGACCGACCTCGGCCGGCTGTTGCGCACGCTGTCCACCTTCCTGCGGGAGGACGCCCGCACCCGCGCCGAGCTCGAGACGCGGCAGAGCTGGACGGTGAACGCCGCCCGGCTCGCGCTCGCCGCCCCCTGGATCGTGCTGCTCCTGCTGGCCACCCGGGGGCAGAACGTGCGAGCCTACGACAGCCCGACCGGGGTCCTGGTGCTCGTGGTGGGCGGCGCCGTGTCGGCCCTCGCCTACCTGCTCATGAAGCGGATCGGCCGGTTGCCGGAGGAGGGCCGGGTGCTGCGCGGGGGAGCGGCCGCTGGCCGGGGGGCGGGATCATGACTACGGTCGCCAGCGGTGCGCTGATCGGGTTCCTCGTCGGGCTGGGCCTGGTCATCATCGTCTACCGCTCCCCCCGGGCCCGGCGCATCCACCTCGCTGACCGAATCGATCCCTACCTGCGGGACACCCCCACACCCTCGAGGCTGCTCGAGGACCGGCCGCGGGGGGTGCCGCGGCCGGGTCTCGCCGCGGTCGAGGCGCTCGCGCGCCCGTTACTCGCGGACGCCGCCGGTCGGCTCGACCGTTTCCTGGGGGGCCGGGCCGCCCTGCGACGCCGGCTGACCCAGGCCGGCGGACGGACCAGCATCGAGGAGTTCCGCGTCCAGCAGGTCATCTGCGCGGCCAGCGGGGCGCTGATCGGCGCCCTCCTGCTGGCGCTGCGCGCGCTGCTCCGCGTCGGCCCGCCGACCCTGGTCAGTGTCGCACTGATCGTCGCCGGCACGGCCGGTGGGGTGGTGGCCCGGGACTACTGGCTGTCGCGGGCGATCTCCGAGCGCGAGGACCGGATGCTGCTGGAGTTCCCGACGATCGCCGAGCTGCTGGCGCTCGCGGTGACCGCGGGGGAGTCGGCCATCGGGGCGCTGGAGCGGGTCAGCCGGTTGACCCACGGCGAGCTTGGGCACGAGCTGCGGCTCGCGTTGGCCGACGCCCGCGCCGGGGCCACCCTCGTGCAGGCGTTGGAGGGCATCGCGGCGCGCACGGCGTTGGCACCCCTGGTGCGGTTCGTCGACGGGATGGCGGTCGCGATCGAACGGGGGACGCCGCTGGCGGACATCCTGCGCGCGCAGGCCGTTGACGCGCGTGAGGCGGGCAAGCGGCAGCTGCTAGAGGCCGGTGGCCGCAAGGAGATCGCGATGATGATCCCGGTCGTGTTCCTCGTCCTGCCGACGACCGTGATCTTTGCCTTCTACCCGGCCCTGGTGAGTTTCACCGTGATCGCGCAGTGAGTGCCCGGGGCGCGCAGGTGGCCGCCCGCAGGTGGACGCGTCCGTCCGGCGAGGTCGGATCAGCCAGCCTAAAGGAGGAGACATGGGACGAACAGGGCAGGCCATGAAAGCGAGATGGCGGGCCTGGCGGTCAGCCGTCGCATCGGGCGGCCACCATGATCGCGATCGGGGGGACGTCCCCGGCTGGGTCATGATAACCGTCATGACGGCGGCGCTGGTGGTCGCGATCGCCACCCTGGCGACGCCCGCCCTGCAGAACCTGTTCACCTCGGCCATCAACTCGGTGTCGGGTATCGGCGGTGGCGGCTGAGCTCGCGGCCGCCGCGGGGCCGGACGGGATCGACGGCGGCCCCAGGGGGACCGGGCAGCGACCGGACGCGGTCGAGGACGGCGTCGAGGACGGCTCGGACGCGGCTGACGGCGGATCGGCCGTCGTCGAGTTCATCCTGGTGGGGACGTTGTTGCTCTTCCTGATCCTGGGGATCATCCAGGTCGGCCTGGTGCTGCACATCCGCAACACGCTCGCGGCGGACGCTGCCGAGGGAGCCAGGCACGCGGCCAATCTCGGCGTGCCGGCGAGCGAGGGCGGTCCCTACGCCCAGGCCCTCATCGCGCGGACCATCCCGGGACGGTCCGACGCCGTCTGCACCGGGGCGCAGGTCGACGGGCCGGGTGGCACGCCGCTCGCGGAGGTCACCTGCCGGGTTGCCGTGCCGCTCGTCCTAGTCCCACTGGGCGACGGCATCACGATCACGGTGAAGGGCCACGCACTCAAGGAACTGCCGTGACGAGGGGTGTCGTGGCGGGAGATCGGATCGCGCGGGCGGCCCTGCGCTCCGTGCCGCGGACGATCCTGATGATCAGGACAGGTTGCGTGGCTTCCGTGCGCCGCGTCGGTCGCATTGGTCGCATAGGCCGCGTTGTCTGGCCCGAACGGGCAGGCCCGGCGACCGGGGCCGACGACGGTTCGGCGATGATCGAATTCGTTGGATTGTCCGTCGTGCTGCTCGTTCCGTTCGTCTACCTGTTCCTGTGCGTCTTCGCGGTGCAGCGCGCGGCGTTCGGGGTGACCCAGGCCGCCCGGGAGGCCGGGCGGGCGTTCGCCACCGCGGGCAGCGAGACGCAGGGCATGGACCGGGCACGGCTCGCC
>NZ_CDWRCL010000198.1:0-7723 GCF_977927575.1 Frankia sp. CcCS3 | reverse complement strand
AGGGCCACCCGGGTGCTGCCCACCGGCCCGCAGACCCGCGCCCTCTGGCGGATCCGCGAGGACGGCGCGGGTCTCGCCGGGCGGACCGCGGCGGGGGAACCGGCCTGGCCCGGCTGGGAGGACGCGGCCGTGCCGCCGCAGCGCCTGGGGGCCTACCTGCGTGACTTCGAGGACCTGCTGCGTGCGCACCGGATCGACGGGGTGCCGTACGGACACTTCGGGGACGGCTGCGTGCACATCCGGCTTGATCTACCGTTGGCGGACGCCCCGGGGCGCCTGCGCCCGTTCCTGACCGAGGCCGCCGACCTGGTCGCCTCCTACGGCGGCTCGATATCCGGTGAGCACGGGGACGGCCGGGCCCGCGGTGAGCTGCTGGCCAGGATGTACTCGCCGGCCGCGCTCGGCGTCTTCGCCGGTTTCAAGGCCCTGTTCGATCCGGACGATCTTCTCAATCCGGGTGTGCTGGTCCGGCCGAGGCCGATCGACGCCGACCTGCGCCTGCCGGCGGCTCGCCCGCTGCCCGCCAGCGGCGGATTCGCCTTCACCGCCGACGCGGGGGAGTTCGGGCGGGCCGTCCACCGCTGCGTCGGGCTGGGCACCTGCCGGGCCGACACGCCGGCGGCCGGCGGCTTCATGTGCCCGTCGTACCTCGCGACGCGCGACGAGAAGGATTCCACCCGCGGCCGGGCCAGGGTGCTGCAGGAGATGGCGAACGGCTCGCTGGTCCGCGGAGGTGCCGGGGGCGCCCGGGCCCCGGAGGTGGCCGAGGTGCTCGACCTGTGCCTGTCGTGCAAGGCGTGCGCGCGCGACTGCGCGGCCGGGGTGGACATGGCGACGTACAAGTCCGAGGTGCTGTTCCGCGCCTACCGGCATCGGCTCCGGCCGGTCAGCCATTACGTGCTCGGCTGGTTGCCCCGCTGGGCCCGGGTCGCCGGGCGGGCGCCACGCCTGGTCAACGCGGTGCTGGCCGGACCGGCGGTGCGACGGCTGCTGCTGCGGGTGGGGGGCATGGACGTGCGCCGCGAGGTGCCGGCCTTCGCCAGGCAACCGTTCAGCCGCTGGTGGCGCGAGCACGGCGGCCCGGACCGGGGAAACGGGTACCTGGCTGACGGGCGGCCGGCTGATGGGCAAGCGGCCCACAGACGCGAGGCCCACAGCCGGGAGGTGGTGCTGTGGATCGACACGTTCACGGAGGCCTTCTCCCCCGAGGTCGGCCGAGCCGCCGTGGCAGTGCTGGCGGACGCCGGCTACCGGATGATCGTGCCGCCGGGCCCCGCGTGCTGTGCTCTCACCTGGATCACCACCGGCCAGCTCGACGGCGCGCGCCGCCGGTTGCGGGCGACCGTCGACCGCCTCGCGCCGTACGCCCGGGCCGGGACGCCGATCGTCGGTCTGGAACCGTCCTGCACGGCGGTGCTGCGCGGCGACCTCGTCGAGCTGCTCGCGGGCGACCCCGCCGCCGCGCTGGTCGCCGGTGCGGTGCGTACCCTCGCCGAGCTGCTCGGCGACACCGTCGGCTGGACTCCGCCGCGCCTCGACGGGGTGCGCGTCCTCGCCCAGCCGCACTGCCACCAGCACGCGGTCATGGGATTCGCCGCCGACCGCGGCCTGCTGGCGGTGGCCGGCGCGGACGTCACCGTCCTCGCCGGGTGCTGCGGCCTGGCCGGCAACTTCGGCATGGAGGCCGGGCACTACGACGTGTCGATGGCGATCGCCGCCCGCACCCTGGGCCCGGCGATCGCTTCGGCTCCCGCGGGCACTGTGCTGCTCGCCGACGGATTCTCCTGCCGGGCCCAGGCCGAACACGTCGCCGCCCGGCGCGGGCGGCATCTCGCCGAGCTGCTCGCCGAGCATCTCGCCGGGCTCAGATCTCCACGGTGAAGACCGTCGCCGGCAGGCCGCCACCGTCGGCGACCGCGGACGGGCCGGCCGGGTTGCCGGCCAGCTCCCCCCGGGGAACGGCGAGCACGACGACGGGGTGGTTACGGGCGAGCTTCGCGACCAGTGGCCGGAGCCGGGCGACCTCCACCCGGGTGTGGCCGACCTGCACGACTCCCGTCATCCCGCCATCGAGGCGGACGAATCCGTCGGGAACGTGCGACCCGGTGTGCAGGGCGGCCTCGTTCTCGTGCCGCCACTGTCGCTCGCTGATCCAGGCCAGCACCCGCGACCCGCCCACCCCGGCGTTCTCGATCCGCAGCCGGGCGCGGGCGACCATGGCGTGGCGCACGGCCCCCGCCGCGCTCGTCGTCGCCCCGTCGGATTCCAGCTCCATCGAACTGGCCAGCCGGGTGCCCTCGGCGGTGAGCCGTACGAGCCGGCCCTGGCCGGCGAGTACGGGATCGGCGGAGGCGACTCCGGCGTTCTCCCATCGCTTCACGACGGCGCGAGCCGCGTTCTTGGAGATCGGGTGTTCCGGGCCGAGAATCTCCGAGATGTCCGATTCGAAGGCGGCTCGCATGTCGAAGATCCATTCGAGGGCGTGGAGATCCCGTTGGTTGAGGCGAACGTGCTCCCTGTCCGCTCTGCTCTTGCGAGGCTGGTCTGACACCGTGCTCCCTGGGGTTTATGGCTGGGAAGTCTATGGGCGCGGGGTTCTGCGGTCGTGATTGTCGTCAACCCGGCCGGGGTGGTTCCACGTGTTGTCGCGATGTGCCGCTCCGTGGGGCCGGGACTTGTAGCCCTATGGAGTCGAAATGAAATAACTTGCGCGTTTCGAACCCTCCACAGGCCTGTGACCTGCGATGATGCTTTCGATCACGTATTTGTTATTTCATTACGTCCCCTATAGGGCCGGGCGGTACCGGTCAACCGGGTTGCCCGGAAGTGTCGGGAAGCGTGCCGGTGGAGTGCGGTGTGCACGGGCGCACCCGGCTTAGCGGGGAGACCGTGTCTCGGAGTGTTCCTGGTGGTCACCCGCCCCCGTCCGCCGACGGCCTGCGGTAATTTTTCGCCCGGCCTTATGACCGTAGGGCCCGGATCGGGCATGGGGTGCCGGTAGATGGCTCGATCCGGGACTTCTCTTATTCTGCTGCCTCTGGGGGAAATTCGTTATGATCACTACAGGAATGTGGCCGTGTGAATGTTGCACTGTATTGTCCGGAATTCGACGGATCGGGATTATCTCGGCACTGACCCGCGTTTCGCGGGTCAGTGGCCCCGGGGGACCCGATGACCTCGACCGGTCAGGGGGGTAGGACCGATCAAGAAAGTAGGACCGATCGGGGAAGCCGGATCGAGCAGGGGAGTGGGGCCGATCGGGGGAGCCGGACCGGGCCGGAGGGCGGACCGGACGACCGCACGGGCCTGCTCCGCCTGCCCGTTCTGCCGCATCCCCGCCCCCGCTGGAGCGTCCCGAGCGGACGGGCGGTTCGGCCGCGGAACCGGTCGGTCCCCGGGTGGACGTTGGTCCCCGGGTGGACGTCGGGCCACAGGTGTCGGTCGTGATACCCACCCGCAACGAGGCGCACAACGTCGAACCGCTGCTGCGGCGCCTCGACGATGCGCTGCACGGCCTGTTCGGAGAAGTGATCTTTGTTGACGACTCCGACGACGGAACACCCGAGGTCATCGCGCGCGTCCGCCCCTCGATGCGGTTACCGGTACGGGTGCACCATCGGACCCCGGCCCAGCGGGTCGGCGGGCTGGGGGCGCGGTCAGCGAGGGCTTCGCGCTCTGTGCCGCACCCTATGCGGTGATCATCGATGGGGACCTCCAGCATCCGCCGGAGACCATCCCGGCGCTGCTCGGCACCGCCGTGGAACATGCCGCCGACGTGGTGATCGGCAGCCGGTACGTGTCCGGCGGCAGCGCATCGGGGCTCGCTGGAAGCATGCGGCACCTGGTCTCGACGGGGTCCAACCGGTTGTGCCGGTGGGTCTTCCCCCGTCGGCTGCGCGGCGTCTCGGACGTGATGAGCGGCTTCTTCCTGGTGCGGGTTGCCGTCGTGGACCGGGCCGGCCTGCGACCGGACGGCTACAAGATCCTGCTGGAGCTGCTCGTCGCGTCCGGACGGCTGCGTGTCCGCGAGATCGGGTACGCCTTCGCCGAGCGGCACGCCGGGACCTCCAACGCCTCGCTGACCGAAGGCGCCCGCTTCGCCCGGCGGCTGTTCGCGTTGCGGGTTCCGAAGCCCGCGCGCTTCGCCCTGGTCGGGGCGTCCGGGACGGTGCCGAACCTGCTTGGCACCGCCGTGCTTCACCACGTCGGCCTGCACTACCTGGCCGCGGCGATCGTCGCGACCCAGATCGCCATCGGCTGGAACTTCCTCGGCTGCGAGCTCCTGGCCTGGGACCGGGAGACGGGTTCCCGGCTGCGTCGCTATCCGGCGTTCGCGCTCATCAACAACCTCGATCTGGTCATCCGGCTGCCACTGCTCGCGGTGCTGGTCGGGCGATGGCATCTCGGCGTCGGCATCTCGACCCTGATGTCCCTGGCCGCCGCGGTGATCGTCCGATACCTGGTGGTGGATCGGCTGGTGTACCGGCGACGGGCGGTGCCTGAGCGGGCGGCGTCGCCGTCGCGCGGAAGGCCGTCGGAGGACGGGGTGCCCGGTGCGGTTTCGTAGCCCACCCGCCGGTGACGGCGTACGCCTCGGCGCCGACGGGGTCCTCATCCGGCTGTTCTGTTCCGGGCATGTGCAGCTCCCCGACGGGCGGATCCTGCTTGCCGGCGGCACCTTGGCGTATTCCACGCCAACGACGAACTACAAGGGAATGGCGAGGAGCTAATTCGCCGATACCACGGTCGCCGAGTACGTGGCCGACCTCCCGAAGCTCGTCGCGGCGAACTGACCCTCCATCCAGGCCGGGGACCGGACCCGCCGCGGTGTCGCCCGCCCGCGGTGCTCCGTGCCCACCCCTTTCAGGCAGGTACAGGTGACATCCGATTCTGATTCTGATGCTGATTCCGATTCCGAAGTCCCGCGTGCGCGGGCGCTCCCCCGCGGTGCGCGTCGGCAGGCCCGTGCGCACCGAGCTCCCCGCGTGCCCCGACGCTCACCTCGGCCGTGGATCGCAGTGGCCGCGAGGTGGGGGGCCGCGGGGTGGGGGCCGCCCTGCACACCACGTCGGCCCTCGTGCTGTCCGAGCTGGCCGGTCTCGACGGGAGCACGTCCTACCTCCTGCCCGGAGCACTCGCGATCGTCCTGCCTCGGATGTTCGGCCGGGGTGGCCGGGGCCGGCGGATCCCGTGGCTCGCCCGGCTCGCGTGCGAGTCGGGCGGCTGGTACGTCTACATGTTCGCCGGTTCGCCGGACATCAGGCTGGTCTCGTACGGCGGTCCGCGCCTGGGCCAGCCGTTCGCCGTGGTGCTGGGCGCGGTGGCGGCGGTGACCGGCGGCTTGGTCCTGTCCCGTCGGTTCCGGGCGCGGGCCCGCGGGTCGACCCCCGGCGCCAGCCGCCGGCGCCGCTGGGTGTGGGCGCTGGTCAGCGTGCCCCTCGCGGTGACGCTGGGGGTGCGTGCGGCCGAGCATCACCACGTCGTGCTGCTCGCCACATGGACGATCGTCTCGCTGCTGATGCTGCTGGTCGCCAGCCTGACTCTCGTGCGCGGCCAGTACAGCTGGCAGCGCCCCGAGCGGGTGCATCACGTGGACCTGACCGGCAACCTCGCGCCCCGCAACCGCTTCTCGCTCATCGTCCCCGCCCGCGACGAGCCGGTGCTCGGGAGGACCCTGACCCAGATTCTTGCCGGCGACTACCCCCACGACCTGGTGGAACTGGTCGTGATGGTGTCCCATGACGAGGTCGACCAGGAGACCCGGCGGGTCGCCGAGGAGATCGCTGGCCGGCATTCCAACGTGCGGGTCGTCGCGCCCGAAGGCAGCCGGCGTAGTAAACCCCTGTCCCTGGAGGACGCCCGCCGGCACTGCACCGGAGACCTGGTCGGCGTCGTCGACGCGGAGTCCCTGATCGCCGGGGGACTCCTGCGTTACGTGAACACGCTGGCCCTGCGCCACGCCGACGTCGGCATCTTCCAGGGCGGCGTGCAGCTCATGAACGCGCGTGCCACGGCGTGGCGGCGCGCCGCGGACCACTCGCCGATGCGGGCGTTCCTCCACTGGTTGGACACGGGCACCTCCTGGTGGCGGGCCCGCAGCTGCCTCGAGTACTACATCTGGTTCATGTCGCGGCTGCGTTTCCAGGCGCGCGCGCGTTTCATCCCACTTGGCGGCAATACGGTGTTCATTCGGCGAACGGTGCTGGAAAGGCTCGGTGGGTAGGACGTCTCCTGCCTCACCGAGGACTGTGACCTCGGGGTGCGGGCCTCGGTCGCCGGAATCCCGACCGCGGTCTTCTACCACCCCGATCTGACGACCCGGGAGGAGACCCCGGAAAGCCTCACGAAACTCGTCGTCCAGCGCACCCGCTGGATGATGGGGTTCATGCAGGTCCTCTTCAAGGGGGACTGGCGGGCGCTTCCGGGAGCACGCCAGCGCATCATGGCGGTGGAGATGCTCACGATGCCGTTCTTCCAGGCACTCGCCGGCGTCCTGCTGCCGGTGTCGCTGGTCCTCACGTTGTTCCTGGCGGCGCCGACCGGTCTGGTCATCGTCTTCTGGCTTCCGTTCGGTGCGACCGTCATGACGGTCTTCTCCGAACAGGCGGCGTTCCGCGAGTTCGCCGAGGCGTACGGGCTCGATCTGCGTCGCTGGGACAGCGTGCGGCTCGTGCCCTGCGCCCCGCTGTACCAGCTCGCGCTTTCCGCCGCCGCAGTGCGCGCCACGGCCCGGTTGCTGCGTGGCTGGGTCGAGTGGGAGAAGACCTCCCACTCCGGGGCCCACCACAGCACCGCCTCCGGCCGCTTCGAGCTGGAGGCGGCGTCGTGACCGCACCCGACGCCGCGAACCCGTACCCCCGACTGCTCGGCCCGCAGACCGCCGTGACCTGGATCGCCGCCCGGGCCGGGGAGCTCGCCGGCCGACTGGTCGGCTGGGCCGGCGCCCGCCGCCGCAGCCTGCTCCTGCTCGCCGTGCTCCTGACGGTGGTGGCGGTGCTGCACGGTTATAACTTCGACGGCTGGCCGGGCCGCGTCACCGACGACGAGGGCACGTATGCCGCCCAGGCGTATTCGATGCAGTACTGGAACCGGATCGCGCATTACACGTACTGGTACGACCATCCGTTCGGCGGATGGCTGTTAATTGCCATCTACACGAAGATCACTGGTGGTTTCAACCGGGCGCCGACGGCGGTCACCGCCGCCCGCGAGCTCATGTTCGGCGTGCATCTGGTGAGCTGCGTGCTACTGTACCGGTTCGGCCGGCTCCTCGGCCTACGACGGTTCTTCGCCGGCCTGGCCCTGCTCGTCTTCTCGCTTTCACCGCTCGCCCTGTGGTATCAGCGGATGGCGTTCCTCGACAACATCGCCGTGATGTGGCTGCTCGCCGCCCTGGTGTGCGCGGCGTCGCCGCGCCGCAGTGCCGCGGCGGCGGCGTTCGCCGGGATCTTCATGGCCTTCGCTTTCTGGTCGAAAGAAACCGTCCTGATCTTCCTCCCGGGGTTGTACGTACTGCTCCGGCAGAATCGTGATCCTCGTAACTGGCGATTCGTGCGGCGCAACTTCATGGGCTGCCTGATCGGCGTGTGCGGTATCTACATCCTGTATGCGGCCGCGAAGAACGAGCTGTTCGAGGGTAAACATTCACGTAGATTCGTGATCTTGCGGTGAGTGGTTGGTGTTGGAGTCGGGTGTGGATGTTGTTCGCCGTTCTGGTGTGTCG
>NZ_CDWRCL010000197.1:0-7729 GCF_977927575.1 Frankia sp. CcCS3 | reverse complement strand
AGGGCACGGTCGACCTGCTCGGCGCCCGTCTCGGCAAGGTCAACCTTCTCGATCTACGATACCGGGTGGGTGTCGTCAGTCCGGCGCTGGTGGAGACGCCACCCGCCGACGAGCGGGTACTCGACGCGGTGGTGACCGCCGGCTGGTCCGTGCTGGGCCGCGCCGACGAGGAGTACGACGAGGTCGATCTCACCCGCGCGGCCGGCCTGCTGACCCAGTTCGGGTGCCGTGGACTGGCCGACCGGCGGTTCGGAACCCTCTCCGAGGGAGAGCGCAAGCGTGTGCTCATCGCCCGGGCCCTCATGACCGACCCGGAACTCCTCCTGCTCGACGAGCCCGCCTCCGGGCTCGATCTGGGTGCGCGGGAGGCGTTGATGCGGCGGCTCACCCGCTTCGCGGCCGACCCCACCGCTCCTGCCCTCGTCCTCGTCAGCCACCACGTGGAGGAGATCCCGGTCGGGGTGACCCACGCGTTGCTGGTGCGCGGCGGCCAGGTGCTTGCGGCCGGTCCGGTCGCGCAGGTACTCACCGCGGAGGCGTTGTCCTCCTGCTTCGGGATTCCGTTGGATGTCGGCCTGGCGGCCGGTCGCTACACCGCCCGGCTTGCCGCCGGACCGCCTCCCCGGCATCCGGTGTCCGCCTCGGTCTGAGTCTGTGCCGCGGGTCTGAGTCTGTGCCGCGGGGTGTTTGTCCGTTCATGGGCCGATCGGCCGCGACCGGAGTCGGTCGATGGCCGGGTGAGCACGATCGGCGGGGTGCGGTGATTTTCCCGGCGTGATCCAGTCCCGAGTCACCGTCCGGTCCCGGCGTTGCGCGTACGGCCCGGTGGGCCATCCATCCTCGTCAAGCGGCCTCAGCCCGTCGTAGCGCGCCTTTTCCGGTATCGCCGGTGTGTTTTTCGTGGCGGCCATCGTGCTCCCTCTCCGGGCTCGTCCGTTCGTGGGCCGGCCGGCGCCCCGGACGCCGACCGCCGGTCGTCCCGGGAGCCGTCGCTGATCGGCCGTCGTTCATCGTTCGTCGAGCAGGTCCCACAACCATCCCGACCGTCGCACACCCGCGCCGAGCGACCTCAGCCGGACGGCAAGTTGCCGATCCGAGGTGATGACGACCACGGGCGCGACCGCGTCGCGCGCCGCCGCCACGATGGCGTCGTCGCCGTGCCCGGGGGCGTGCACGACGACGATGGTCGGTGCCGCGCGGTCCGCCCTCGTTGGAACGTGGCGGCCCTTCTCGGGCGCGACTCCCGCGGGCCCGACCTTTTCGGGTGTGATCTTTCCGGGCCGTACGGTTCCCTCGGGAACTCCGGCTCGCGCCGCACCCTCGAGAACGACCACGATCCGCTCAGGCCATTCCGGCCTCGATGATGGCCGCGGGTGCGTGCCGGGACGGGTGATCCGCGCCGAAATAGCATCGACCAGCCGTCCGGCCGCTCCTGGGCGGTCCCGCCACCACCCGTCGGGCCGGGAGCCAATCACGTTGGCACCGTCTACCACCCACGTGCGCGGGTACTCGTCCGTGGGTCGGCCCATAGCAGCGGCGCCGGAATCAGGGGTACTCATCCGGCGCGGCGATCCCCTTTGGCATTCGTACCGGTCGGTTCCGCTCGCGGCACCACCACCCCAAAGGCGCCGACGGCTGTTGCCCGCCGTTCGCCGGGCAATCGTCCACGGGAGTCGGTAGACGAACACGATCGGTGTCCCAAGGTCGGAGGACATGGACGCCGCCCGGTCCACGCCTGCCCAACTGTCCGCTTGCGGCCGGCCTTTCGACTGGGAAGGTGTGATTCGCAGAACATGATCATCCCTCTATCATGTGGAGCTTGCTCCCTGTCTTTGGGTTCCGCACTCCGACTGCCAGGGCGGAGTGCGTTGAGCGATGACTTCGTCTTCGGCGACCCAAGCTTGCGAGTCCGGCGAACCAGGCGTGACAGTTCCCCGCGTTCTCGTGGTAATAATAGACGCGTGAGTTCTGCGGTCCGCTGACCTGAAGGAGAGTGGCATGGCCCAGAAGACCATCGTCTCGTTGATTGACGATCTCAGTGGAGAAGAGGCTGACGAGACCGTCCGGTTCGGACTCGACGGTGCGCAGTATGAGATCGACCTGTCGGAGAAGAACGCCACGAAGTTGCGTGAGTCGTTGGCTCCGTTCGTCACCGCGGCTCGCCGTTCTGGCGGTCGGGCGGCGGGTGGCCGGCGTGGTGTGCGTGCCGCTTCGCGCCGTACCGGCGGAACCACCGACATTCGCGAGTGGGCGCGCAGCAACGGTTACACGGTGAGTGACCGGGGGCGTATCGCTTCCAACATCGTCGAGGCGTACGACAAGGCCCACTGATCCTGGTCTTGACTGCTTTTTCGGGGCAGGGACCGGGGCAGTGGAACCCCTTGTAGCGGTAGTGCCCGTGGTATTGGACGACGGGCCGCGCGATCCGGCGGACCGAAGATCGTGTGATCAGGTTTTGCATGGTCAGGTTCCTGCCACACCGGCCGGGCCGGTGTGGCAGGAACTATTGGCGTCGCCGCCAACGCAGTCTGTCGCCAGATCTGTTCGTTCCGTCAGTTCGGCAGCTGCCGGGCCATCCAGTTTTCGACGTCTTCTGCGGTTCGCGGAAGTGCGGCGGACATGTTCCGCCTTCCATCCCTGGTGACCAGGATGTCGTCTTCTATCCGGACGCCGATGCCCCGCAGCTCCGGCGGAACCGTCAGGTCGTCCGGCTGGAAGTACAGGCCCGGTTCGACCGTCAATACCATGCCTGGTTCCAGCGCCGCGTCGCGATAGGTCTGGTCGCGCGCCTGCGCGCAGTCGTGCACGTCCAACCCGAGCATGTGCGACGTGGAGTGCAGGGTATAGCGGCGATGGACGCCCCCTCCCGGGGAGCGTGGGTCCTCGGTCAGCGACTCCTGCGCACTGACCGGCAGGAGCCCCCAGTCGTCGAGCGCCGTGGCGATGACCTGCATGGCGGCCCGGTGCGGATCCAGGAAGGACGCTCCCGGCCGGACCGCGTTGATCCCGGCCTGCTGGGCGCGAAGAACCACGTCATAGACCTGGCGCTGCAGCTCGGTGAACCGTCCGTTGATCGGGAGCGTGCGGGTGACGTCGGCCGTGTAGAGGGACCGTCCCTCGACCCCCATGTCGAGCAGGGCGAGATCACCGGCGCGTACCGGCCCGTCGTCGCGGACCCAGTGCAGCGTCGTGGCGTGGTGGCCACAGGCGACGATGGAACCGTATCCCACATCGTTGCCGTCTACCCGGGCCCGCCGCCAGAACGTCCCCTCCAACCATCGTTCTCCGTTGGGCAGGTCCATCGCCCGACCGATTTCTCCCACGCACTCGGTGAAGCCGCGCACGGTCGCGGCGATCGCTTCGTCCAATCGGGCGATCTCGAAGTCATCCTTGAGCAGCCGCAGCTCGGAAAGGGCCTGTGCGAGGGCCAGATCGCGGTCGGTTCCTGGTCCACCCCGGCCGGGCCAACGCAGCACCGAACCGTCCACGACCGGATCGACTCCGCGTAGTACCCGGGTGTTTCCCGGTGCCAACCGCGCGAGCGCGTCCGCGAGCTCCGTGAGCGGCCGGCATTCGATCTCCAGCTGTGCCGCGGTCTCCCGAACCCCCGGTCTGGGACCGACCCACAGTTCCCCGTATCGCCGGTCGGTGTAGAAGGCGGAGCTCGACCGGTCGGACCGCCCGGCGACATAGAGCACCGCATCATGCTCACCGGCCGCGTTGGGTAGCAGAACCAACACGGCATCCGGTTCATGGCAGCCGGTCAGCCAGAAGAAGTCGCTTCCGGGACGGAACGGAAAATCTGTGTCGTTTGCCCGTACCCGCAGACCGCCGCTCGGCACCACAAGCGCGTCCGCCGGGAACCGCGAACCCAACAAGGCGCGACGTTTCGCGGTGTAGGGTGCGCAGTCATCGCGGGATGGCACAGCGTCGTCAATCGGCGCCCACCCGGTCGACATAAACCGCCGGAACGCCGCGTGTGGTTCCTCGTCGTGGTTGGCCTGCCCGGGTTCGCGCACGGAATCATCCGATGCCGGAGGTTCATCGGCCCCGGTGGGGACAACGCCCGGCTCGTCGGCCGTGATGAGGTTCGGATCACGCCCGGCCGGCGCGCTCTCGGGCACCCCCGGGCCGGTCGGTGGAGGTGAGCTTTGGTGGGACTGGGCACTCATAACGTTAACGGTAGGCCCCGTTGTGGACGGCGGGTAGCGCGCGAGGCGTACCGCCATGCCCCGCGCGCCGGCCGGACTTCCCGTCGTTGGTCCGCCGGGCATTTGGTGCATCGCACCGCCGCGATGATGCCGGGCCGATGTGGGCGGTCGCGTCGCGACATGGGTCCGGGCGCCGCTACCCACTTCGCCGCCTTCGGACCCTTCCACGAAGACTGTTCCTCCCACTTCGGGTGAGTTAACGAGGGCACGCAATCGGTTGTGGGAGATCTGAGGGATCCGGTCGGTTGTGACCTTCCGTCGTGGACCGTTAACTCATCTTCCGGTCGGTGGGGAAGGCGGGTCCACGTTGCACGGACCAGGTCGGTCCGGGTGCGGACGTCCTCGGCGTGCCGTAATGCCGGTCCGATAGCCACCGGCATCGTGCGGTTCGGGCACTGCACTCGGTTCGGGTACTGCACTGCGTGTCGCGAACACCACCGGAGACCGGCATTATTGTCGCGCATCCCGATATCGGTGGTTGTCGTCGGGATCGCAGGATCGGGATCGGGCCCGCGACCGGTCTTGATGCTCGGCGCCACCCGGGGGTCTGCCACCGCTCGGCTCGGCGGGGACGGTCCGGGCGGCGGCGTCGGAGTCCGTACGGTCCGTGGGCCGGCCGGGGGCCTGCGGGGTCGCACATCCGATAACCCGTTGGGAATGCCATGACGCCCGTCACCCGTCACCATCGAAAAGACTGTCCGGGAGGGTTCCGGTCCGTCCGCGCCCACGTCGTGCCAAGGTGGTCCGGCGGGTTCGCGCCGGTGGTGGACGGTCCCGGCCTCGGGCGGCGCCATTGGCGCGGATGATCTCATCCCGGTGGATGGGGGAGGAGGACGCGGCCATGACCTGGCCTCCGGATCGTCCGGAACGGTACGGGACGGCGGGACGGCGGGACGGCGAGCGGCGTGGCCGGTCCGTCCGTGACCCGCGGGACCCGCGCCGGGCCCCCGAGGAGGACTGGCTCGTCGGGCAGTGGCCGCGCCGGGAGCACCGGCCCGCTCCGCGGGGCCACGATGACGAGCCGCGCGTACCTCCGGGCGCCTACCCCGATCCCTACGGCCGGTACCCCGTCGATCATCCGGCGGCCGAGCCCCGGTACGACCGGCCGGCCCCGGAGGGTCCCGCGGAACCCGGGCAGAGCGGCTTATGGCGCGGTCTCACCGCCGTGGCCGCAGTGTTGGCGACCCTCGTCCTCATCCTGGCGACCGGTGGCTGGGCTGTGCTGAAGCACTACGACGGCAGGGTGCGCCACATCCCGCTGACCTTCTCCGCCAGCGCGGACCGGCCGGCGTCCGCATCGGGTGGAACGCAGAACATCCTGCTCGTGGGATCGGACACCCGGACGGGGACCAGCGGCGAGTTCGGCCAGGTCGAGGGGCAGCGGTCGGACACGACCATCCTCGCCCACCTCGACGGCGACGGTTCGACGACCCTCATCTCCTTCCCCCGGGATCTGTGGGTGCGGATCCCCGCGTACACCGACGCGGCGGGCACGCAGCATGCGGCGCAGCGGTCCAAGCTGAACGCAGCCTTCTCCTACGGCGGGCCGTCCCTGCTTGTGGCCACGATCGAGAACCTCACCGGGATCCGGGTCGACCACTACGTCCAGATCGACTTCATCGGCTTCCAGGGGATGACGGACGCCCTTGGCGGGGTCACCGTCTGCATCAAGGAGCTTCCCCCCGAGCTGAAGGCACGGGGCTTCGACAACCTGCACGACCATTACTCCGGGTTTTCCGGTCAGGTCGGCGAGAACACGCTGAACGGGGCGCAGGCCCTCTCCTTCGTCCGGCAGCGGTATGGCCTGCCCGAGAGCGACATCGACCGCATCCGCCGCCAGCAGCAGTTCCTCGGTGCCGTCTTCCAGCGGATCGCGTCGACGGACACCTTGCTCAACCCGGCGAAGCTGCTCGGGGTGGTCGACTCCGCCACCTCGGCGCTGACGCTCGACGAGGCCACCTCTCTCGCCGACCTCCGGCTTCTCGCGGTGCGGATGCAGTCGATCGGATCGGGCGGCGTCGCGTTCACGACGGTGCCGGCGGCAGCTGGTACTCGCGGGGGGCAGAGCGTCCTCGTTCCTGAGCCAGCCCAGCTGGGCGCCTTCCTCAAGCCCTTCGGCGGTCGTGTCGCCGACGGGAGCTCCACCGGCGCACTCCCGGCTGGCGCGGGGGGTGGCTCCTTCGCTGCGGTACCGGTGCCCGCTGCGGTACCGGTGGTCTGGTCCCCGGCCAGCGCGGCGGGAAGGTCCGTCCCGGGTGACGCGGGCGGGGTGTCCTGCACCTATTGAGGTGGCCTCGAGGCGTTCAGTGCCGAGTGGCTGCCCCGACGGCGCGGTGGCTGCTCGTCCAGCGCCGCGTTGAGCTCCGCGCCCAACAGCACGGCCAGCGCGGTGATGTAGAAGAACAGCAGCACCGCCACCGGTGATCCGAGCGAGCCGTAGACCAGTTCGTTACTGAACACGATCTCCAGGTAGTATCGCAGCACGCCGCTACCCACGAGCCAGCAGACGAGCGCGAGGATCGCTCCGGGCAGCGCCCGCCACCAGGGTTGGCGTACCGGCAGCGAGAGGTGGTATAGCGAGGTCAGCATCGCCAGGGCCACGAGTCCCACGACCGGCCAGTAGAGCAGTGGGATCAGGGTGCTGACGAGGGGATGGCGACCGGCGTCGAAGATCCGCGAGATCAGTTCGGGCCCCAGGACCAGCGCAGGCAGGAGAATGACCCCGCTGGCCACCTGGGCGAGAAACAACCACAGCGCCAGGAGCCGGCTGCGCACCGCCGAGCGCAGATCGCGTTGGCCGTAGGCGATGGTGATGGTGTTGACGAAGGTCGCCATCGCGGTTGACCCGGTCCACAGGGACAGCACGAAACCGATGGAGATCACGTCTGGTCGGCCACGGGAGAGGATCTGGTCGATGGTTGGGCGCACCGCGTCGTCGACCACCGATTCGGTCAGCAGGTCGCCTGCGCCGCGAAGGATGCTCTGCCGGGCGCGGTCGAGGGCGTCGGCCCCGATGGCGTCACCGACGTAGCCGAGCGTTCCCAACAACGACAGCAGGAGCGGGGGCAGGGACAGCAGCTGCCAGAATCCCGCCTCGGCCGCAAGCCCCAGGACCCGGTGCCGCCAGGCATTGGTGATGGTCCGACGGGCCAGTCGCAGGGGTCCCCGGGGCAGCCGGTGGAACAGCGTGCTGCGCCGGATGGCGGTCCAGGCCGCGGCGTGATGGTTTCTGGCCCGCGTCAGCAGCCCGGGATTCACCTCGACGGCCACTCTGCGCAGCAACACCATCCAGCGGCCGCTCACCGGGGACGATGCCACGGGAGCCGGTGCTTTGTTTCCCGTGGCGGACACGGCCCCCACCGTATGGCCTGGCGTTCCTGGGTGCCGAAGGGCATCCAGGAACGGAGTGGGTGATCGCGGCGGAGGCCACCCGGAGTAACGGATGGGCCGCTGGCCAGCAGCAAGGAAGCAACCAGGATTCTGAATATATCAAACTGGATACACCAAAAGGGACACAT
>NZ_CDWRCL010000196.1:0-7737 GCF_977927575.1 Frankia sp. CcCS3 | reverse complement strand
GCTGCTGGTGAGCCTGACCAGCCTCGCCGCCGGCGCGGCGCCCGCCGCCGCGGCGCCCGGGCGCACCGTCCCGGTGCCCTGCGCCGGCGCGCTGTGGGGTACCTGTGACACCCGGGCCACGGACAACGGCTACCAGTACCGCTACCACGACGGAGTGCTGGAGCGCGTCGGGATCCCGACCGGATCGGGGGCCCGGCGGAGCGCGGCCTGCGGCCAGGATTGTCCGGACGACCCGGCGGCCGTCTGTGACCTGCTGACCGCGGTCGGGCCGGATCCGGCGATGGACGCGCAGGCGCGGGCCCAGTACGACCAGGCGGTAGCGGGCTGCTTCAACTACCTGCTGCCCGCCGGCGCGGTGCCGATCGCCCAGGTGCAGGCCGCGCTCGCCAACTACCTGCGCGAGAAACTCCTGCCGAAGCCGTCGATCGTCATCGCGCCGTCCGGCCGCAGCTTCGCGAACCTGGCCACGATCCTCTACACCCCCGTGCCCGACTCGTTCACGTTCAACGTCGACCAGCCGGTCGTGGCGACCATCAGCGCCGTTCCCCGCTATCACTGGGAGTGCGGTGACGGCGAGACCGGCCCGGATGCTCCCGGCCGGCCCTACGACCCGGCGATCTCACCGCGCGATCATCCCGAGGCCTATGTGGCGCACGGCTACGCCCGGCCGGGCCGGTACCAGGTGACCCTCGCGGTGACCTGGGACGGCACGTTCACCGTCCCCGGGGTCGCGCAGGCATTCCCGATCGACGCGGTGACCCTCGCCGCCGCGCGGGGCATCGTCGTCGACGAGGCCGCCGGCATGCTGGTCCACAACGATTGACGCCACCGCGGGACCGACACCACCGCGGAGAAACGGGGCCGCGGCGCGGCGGCTCAGCCGCGGTGGGCGGGACGAGCGGGCCAGGGTGCGTCGGGTGGGCGCAGACCGGCGTAGTTCTCGCCGCGCGCCCGGGCCGTGGCCAGCAGCCCGATGACCGCCATCGCGTTGGTGATCTCACCGCGCAGGACCCGTTCGACAGCGTCGGTGAAGTCGATACGCGCGAGACCCATCTCGGCCTCCTCGTGCACCGGCACGTACCGCTCGGCAGCCGGGATCTCGTGCAGCCCGCGGGCCAGGAAAAGGCGGTAGGCCTCGTCGGTCATCCCCGGCGAGGCCCACACATCAACCAGCAGATCGTAGCGGTCGGCGCGCAGCCCGGCCTCCTCGGCCAGCTCCCGCGCGGCGGCCGAGGACGCCGGCTCGCCCGGCACGTCGAGAATGCCGGCGGGCAGCTCCCACAGCGGACCACCGACGGGATGACGATACTGATGGACCATCACCACCCGATCGGCCTCGTCGAGGGCGACCACCCCCACGGCGCCGGGATGCACCACCACATCACGCTGCGAGATGTCGCCATCCGGCATCCGCACCTGATCGCGGCGGACAGAGATGACCCTCCCCTGGTAGGCCAGGGTGCTCTCGGTGACCTCGTACCGGTGCGGGGTCGCCGTCACGGGGACACCAGCGCGGCGGTGCCGTTGGAGCTGACGCTCGGACGGGACGCGCTCGCGCCCCGGCGGATACTCCCGCCGGATCGACCGGCCGTGACGCCGCGGGTCTGCGCGGCGCCGTTCTCCGGAGTGGGAGCGTCCTCGCCCGGCAGGTCCACCGGCAGCACCCCGCGGCGGCGGTCCGCATGCGCGACCGCCGCGGCGACGAGACCCCGGAACAGTGGATGGGCCCGGGTCGGCCGGGACCGGAACTCCGGATGTGCCTGGGTGCCGACGTAGTACGGGTGCACGTCGGCGGGCAGCTCGACCACCTCGACCAGGCGGCCGTCCGGCGACGCCCCGGAGAAGACCAGCCCGGCGGCGGCCAGCCGGTGCCGATAGTCGTTGTTCACCTCGTACCGGTGCCGGTGGCGCTCGGCGACCTCGGCGGCGCCGTACTCACGCCGGGCGAGCGTGCCGGGCGCCAGCACGCACGAGTACAGGCCCAGTCGCATTGTGCCGCCCATGTCCCGGGTGCCGGCCACCACCTCGTGCTGGTCAGCCATCGTGGAGATCACCGGGTGGGGGGTCTCGGGGGCGAACTCGGTGGAGTTCGCCGCCTCCAGGCCGGCGAGACTGCGGGCCGCCTCGATGACCATGCACTGCAGGCCGAGGCAGATACCGAGGGTCGGAATGCCGTTCTCGCGGGCGTGCCGCAGCGCGGTGAGCTTGCCCTCGATGCCCCGCACCCCGAAACCACCGGGAACGATGATCCCGTCGACCCCGTCAAGCAGGGTGGCCGTCACGTCCGGGGAAGAGCACTCGTCCGAGGTGACCCACCGCAGGTCCACCCGAGTGTCGGTGGCGAAGGCGCCGGCGCGCAGGGCCTCGGTCACCGAGAGGTAGGCGTCGGGGAGGTCCACGTACTTGCCGACGATCGCGATCGTCGCCGTGTTGGCCGGGTGGTGCACCCGCCGCAGCAACGTGTCCCATTCCGTCCAGTCGACGTCGCGGAAGGACAGCCCGAGCCGACGCACCACGTAGGCGTCGAGACCCTCGCGGTGCAGCACCCGGGGAATGTCGTAGATGGAGCTCGCGTCCGGCGCCCCGACGACGGCCTCGTCGTCGACGTCGCACATCATCGCGATCTTCTTCTTGAGTGAATCGGGCAGCGGCCGGTCGGACCGGCAGACCACGGCGTCGGGCTGCAGGCCGATGCTGCGCAACGCCGCGACCGAATGCTGGGTCGGCTTGGTCTTCAGCTCTCCGGAGGGGGCGAGGTAGGGGACCAGGCTCACGTGCACCGTCAGGGCGTTGTCCCGACCGACCTCGTGGCGTACCTGACGGATCGCCTCCAGGTAGGGCAGCGATTCGATGTCCCCGACGGTCCCGCCGACCTCGGTGATCACCACGTCGACGGAGTCACCGGCCAGCTGCCGGATCCGGTTCTTGATCTCGTCGGTGATGTGCGGGACGACCTGGACGGTCTGGCCCAGATAGCCGCCGCGGCGTTCCCTGGCGATAACGGCCGAGTAGACCTGGCCCGTCGTCACGTTGGCGCTGCCGTCGAGGTCGACGTCGAGGAACCGCTCGTAGTGGCCGATGTCGAGGTCGGTCTCGGCCCCGTCGTCGGTCACGAACACCTCACCGTGCTGGAACGGGTTCATCGTCCCCGGGTCCACGTTGAGGTAGGGGTCGAGCTTCTGCATCGTGACGCGGAGTCCACGAGCCTTGAGGAGTCGACCGAGGCTCGACGCGGTCAGTCCCTTGCCGAGACTGGACGCGACCCCGCCGGTGACGAAGATGTGTTTGGTGATATGCGCCTGACCCACCCGAAGCTCCCGTGGTTACGCCGCCGGTCCGGCCCCGGCGCCTCCACGGGACTTCACGGTAACAGCTCCCCCGCACGACGCCTCCAGCGCAATGCGGGGACTCTGCCATAAGGGTGAGTCAGGGCCCTCGGTTATCACCTTCGGTGACTCCCTGGACCACCGCAGGATGCCCGGCCTCCCCGACCGCGGTGGCACTACGGCAGCGCCTTGTCGGCCGCCGCGGCGGCGAGCAGCTCCTCGGCGTGCCCACGGGCCAGCGAGCTCTCCTCCTGGCCGGCAAGCATCCGGGAGAGTTCCCGCACCCGGCCGGCGTCGTCGAGCGTGACGACCCCACTGCGGGTGACCGATCCGTCGTCGGCCTTGTGGACCACCAGATGACGGTCCGCAAAGGCGGCGACCTGCGGCAGATGGGTGATACAGATCACTTGATGAGTGCGGGCGAGACGGGCGAGGCGCCGGCCGATCTCCACCGCGGCCCGACCGCCGACCCCGGCGTCCACCTCGTCGAAGACCATGGTCGAACCGGTGTCGGCGGCGGCGAGGACGACCTCGATCGCGAGCATAACCCGGGACAGCTCACCGCCCGACGCGCCTTTCTGGACCGGCCGCGGCGGCGCCCCGGGATGCGGGATCAGCCGCAGCTCCACGTCGTCGACGCCGAACGGTCCAAACGCGACGACCCGCAGGCCGACCGGCAGACCGGCCGGATCGTCGCGCTGCGACACGGCGGCCTCCACCCGGGCCCGGGGCATCGCGAGCCCGGCGAGCTCGGCGGCGACCGCCGCACCGAACCGGGCCGCCGCCTTGGTCCGGGCGTCGCTGACCTCCTCGGCGAGCCGGGCCAGCTCGGCGGTCAGGCTGTCCCGCCGGACGGTGAGCGCCTCGACGCTGTCCCCGGCGCCGTCGAGTTCCAGCAGCCGGCGCCCAGCCTGGTCCGCCCAGGCCAGCACGCCGTCGATGCCGGTACCGTGCGCCCGGGTCAGGCTGGTGAGGGCGGCCTTACGCGCCTGGGCGTCGGCGAGGCGCACCGGGTCGGCATCGATGCCCTCCGCGTAGGAGGCGAGGTCCGCGGCGACGTCGGTGAGTAGCATCCCCACCTCCGTGAGCCGCACGCCGAGAGCGGCGAGCTCGGCGTCGAGGGCGGACTCGCCGGCGATGATCCGCTGGGCCGCGGCCACCAGATCGACCGCACCGGGCTCGTCCGACCCGGTGGCCGGATCGCTCATCAGCGCGGCGTGCGCGGTCCGCGCCGCCCGCACCAGGGTCTCCGCATGCTCCAACCTGATCAGCTCGGCGTCGAGGATGACGTCCTCACCAGGGCCGGGGGCGACCCGTTCCACCTCGTCCAGGCCGAGGCGCAGCAGCTCCGCCTCCTGCTCGCGTTCACGCACCCGGTCGGTGATCTCGGCAAGCCGCCGACTGACCCGGGTCAGCTCCCGGTACACACCGCCGTAGCGGGCCAACGGCCCGGCGACGGCGGAACCGGCGAACCGGTCCAACGCGTCACGCTGGGTGGACGGCTTGAGCAGGCGCTGTGCCTCGGACTGGCCGTGCACGGCGATCAGCTCCTCGGCGATCTCGGCGAGGACACTCGCCGGGACCGAGCGGCCCGCGACCTGCGCCCGGGACCGGCCCTCCGCGGTCAGGGTCCGACCGACGACGAGGACAGCGCCGCCCGGATCCTCGTCGAGGTCGCCGCCGACTTCGCGGACCCGGGCCGCGACAGCCGACTCGGCACCGATGACGAGCCGACCCTCGACGAAGGCGCGATCGACCCCCGGCCGGACCAGACCGTAATCCGCCCGCCCGCCGGTGAGCAGCTCCAGCCCCTGGACAATCATGGTCTTGCCGGCTCCGGTCTCGCCGCTCACCACGGTGAGGCCGGGAGCAAGGTCGAGGGCGGCGTCGTCGATGACCCCGAGGCCGCGGATGCGAATCTCCTCGAGCACGCCCCGAACTCTAGCGTCACCAGAACGGAGGCCGATATCGCAGAGGCGGAAGATCCGCCACCGCTGCCGCCGCGTCGCGGCGAAGCCCCCCGACGATCATCCCAGGAAGCTCGCCGAAGGCGAGCTAACGGAAACCCCGAACGGCGCCCTAGGCCAGGGGTCCCCGCGTCGCGGCGAAGTCGCTACGCGGGGGAGGCACGTTGGTTGCGTCCTCGCCAGCCTTCCACCGGAAGGCCAAACTTGGCGACGAGACGATCAGTGAACGGCAGCGGATGCACCACGGCGAGCCGCACCGGTTGGCGGCCGCGGACCACCTCGACCCGCGACTCGGGGGGCACCTCGACGAACCGCCGGCCGTCACAGTAGAGGACCGCGGGCACCGGCGGCAGGATCTCCACGGCGACCGCGGAGGCCGGCGCCAGCACGAGCGGCCGGGCGAACAGCGCGTGCGCGCTGATCGGGGCGACCAGCAGGGCCTCGACGCCCGGCCACATCACCGGACCACCGGCCGAGAAGGCGTAGGCGGTGGATCCGGTGGGCGTCGAACAGATCACCCCGTCGCATCCCCACCGGGACAGCGGACGCCCGTCAATCTCCAGCACGCATTCCAGCATCCGAGCGCGCTCGGCCTTCTCCAGGGACATCTCGTTGAGCGCCCAGCCGGTATAGGTGACCTCGCCACGCCGCCGGACCGTGACGTCGACCGTCATGCGTTCCTCGACCGTGTAGTCCTTGCGGACGACGTGCTCGATGGTGGATTCCAGCGCGTCGGGTTCAGCCTCGGCGAGGAACCCGACGTGCCCGAGGTTCACGCCCAGCAGCGGGGCGTCAGCGGTGCGGGCCAGCTCCGCGCCGCGCAGCAGGCTGCCGTCGCCGCCGAGGACCAGCACCAGTTCCACCCCGACGGCCGCGTCGGCGTCGTGCGGCACGATGTTGGCGGCGGTCAGGTCGAGCATCTCCGCCTCGGCCCGCAGCACTCGCGGCGACACCCCGGCTGCGGCCAGGCCCTCGATGACCCAATGGGCGCTCTCCCGGACCACCGAGCGGCGGGGATGGGTGACAACGAGGATCTCCCGCGTCATGCCCGACGCCCCGATCCCGCGGGGCCGGCGGCGATCGCCCCGGCCAGGACGTCCGCGTCGAGCGGTGGGGCCCCGGCGACCAGCCACAGCAGGTACTCGACATTGCCCGCCGGGCCGGGCAGCGGACTCGCCGTGACACCACGCACGCCGAGATCTAGCATGGCTGCGGACGTGGCCACGTCGCGGACCGCCTCGGCGTGCAACGCGGTGTCGCGCACCACCCCGCCTGGCCCGAGCCGCTCCCGGCCGACCTCGAACTGGGGCTTCACCAGCAGCACGAAATCGGCGTCTGGGACCGCGCAGGCGCGCAGCGCGGGCAGCACCAGGGCCAGCGAGATGAACGACAGGTCCCCGACGACCAGGTCGACGCGGTCACCGATCTCGGCGGGCGTCAGGTTCCGGGCGTTGGTGCGGTCGAGCACGCAGACCCGGGGATCGCAGCGCAGCCGCCACAGCAACTGCCCGTAGCCGACGTCCACGGCCACGACGGAGGCCGCCCCGTACCGCAGCAGCACGTCGGTGAAGCCGCCGGTGGAGGCACCGACGTCCAGGCACCGTCGACCGGCCACGACCAGCGTGGGGCCGGTGGAACGCGGGATTTCGACACCCGGCCCCGGTTCCGGTGCGGGGACCCCGAAGGCCTCGAAGGCACCGAGAAGTTTGTGCGCGCCGCGGGAGGCGTAGCCGGGATCGTCCCCCTTCGTCACCGCGATGGAGGTGGATCCGTCGACCACCGTGGCGGCCTTCGTGGCAGGAATGCCGCCGACCAGCACCCGACCCGCGGTGATCGCCGCAACGGCCTGCTCCCGGGACCGGGCGAGACCACGACGGACAAGTTCGCTGTCCAGACGCGTCCGGCGGGACATCGTGACCCCGGAGCGACTCACCGCACCGGCCGGATCATGCCCGGCCCGGGCCGCGGCCCTCCCGTGGGACGCGCCCCGGAACGCGCCGGAACGGGCACGCCCGGCCCGGCCGCGCCCCCAGCGCCCTTGACGTGGTCAGCGCCCTTAACCTGGTCAGCGCTCCCATCCAGGTCCGCCAGTGCCCCGGCCAACCGGCGGTTTATCTCCTCGAAGACCTCGACATGCGCGGCCGTCGGTAGGGCGTCGAGCATGTCCAGCCGGCCAAGGACGTCGCGAACCTCGGCGGGCAGATTCTCGGTGTTCACGTTGTCAGCCTCCCGCACTCACGGCCGCTGACGCGACGGACCCTGGCGGCGTGCGTCATGCGACGAATCTCATGTCCTGTCCACTCCTCGTCCGGCCGGATCCGCCCTCGGCCGGCCCGGGACCTCACCCCGGGTCCGTCAGGACCACCGGAGATCGGCTCGCAACCGGTGTAAACTCGCCCACCACGCGGGTCGTCCCGCCCGGAACACCTACTCCCACGCTAGGG
>NZ_CDWRCL010000195.1:3849-7956 GCF_977927575.1 Frankia sp. CcCS3 | reverse complement strand
CCAGCGGACAGCGAGGAGGCGCGCTCGCGCGGCACGTGGTTGGTCACGGCGCAGAGCTTGCCTGATCGCGTCGCTGCTTCCTCGGGAGTGCTGACGAATCCGCCGTTGATCTCAACGAATTATCTTTGAGGGATCAACACACTTAGGGACTGTTGCGCCGCGTGCCTCTCTGGTGGCTCTGAGTGGCGGGGCTAGACTTCGACCGGCGGGCCGTTGCGGGCGAGAGGGGACTGGGATGCCGGCGGATTCTTTTGTTCACCTCCACGTGCACACTGAGTATTCGATGCTGGACGGTGCGGCGAAAACGGGCTTGCTTTTCAAGGAAGCGGCGAAGCTGGGGATGCCGGCCGTCGGGATGACCGACCACGGTAACATGTTCGGCGCCTACGAATTTTATCAGGGCGCGAAGTCCGCAGGTGTCAAGCCGATCATCGGGATTGAGGCGTACCTGGCGCCCGAGTCGCGCCATCACAAGCGGCCTGTCCTGTGGGGTGAGCGTTCGCAGCGCGACGTCGACCCTGCGGGTGAGGGTGGTGACGTGTCCGGTAGCGGCGCCTACACCCACATGACGATGCTCGCGGCCAACGGGGCCGGGCTGCGCAACCTGTTCCGGCTGTCGTCGATCGCGTCGATCGAGGGCTACTACCGCAAGCCGCGGATGGACCACGAGCTGGTCTCCCAGTACTCCGAAGGGATCATCGCGACGACGGGCTGCCCGTCGGGTGAGGTGCAGACTAGGCTTCGTCTGGGCCAGTTCGACAAGGCGCTCACCGCGGCGGCCACCTACCAGGAGGTCTTCGGCGCGGACAACTTCTTCCTGGAGTTGATGGATCACGGTTTGCCGATCGAGCGCAGCGTCCGCCAGGGGCTGCTCGACATCGGCGACAAGCTGGGGCTTCGCCCGCTGGCCACGAACGACTCGCACTATGTGACCCAGGATCAGGCGGGAAGCCACGAGGTGCTGCTGTGCGTCGGCACCGGTAAAAAACTCGACGATCCGACCCGTTTCAAATTCGACGGATCGGGATATTACCTCAAGTCTCCGGAGGAAATGCGCAACCTGTGGGACAGTGAGGTCCCCGGGGCCTGCGACAGCTCTCTGCTTATCGCCGAGCGCGTCGAGTCCTACGACGATGTTTTCAAGTTTGTGGACCGGATGCCGCGCTACCCTGTCCCCGAGGGTGAGACGCAGCTGTCCTGGCTGCGCAAGGAAATCGACCGCGGACTGACGTGGCGCTTCCCTGCGGGCGTGCCCGCCGATGTGGTCGAGCGCGTCGACTACGAGGTCGGCGTGATCGACAAGATGGGTTTCCCGGCTTACTTCCTGGTCGTCGCCGACATTTGCAAGTTCGCGAGAGATCGGGGCATCGGGCTGGGTCCGGGGCGTGGATCGGCGACCGGGTCGATGATCGCCTATATCCTGGGTATCACCGAGCTGAACCCGATCGAGCACGCGCTGATCTTCGAGCGGTTCCTCAACCCGGAGCGGATCAGCCCGCCGGATATCGACCTGGACTTCGACGAACGTCGACGCGGTGAGGTGATCCGCTACATCACCGAGCAGTACGGCGAGGACCGCGTCGCGCAGATCAACACCTTCGGCACCATCAAGGCCAAGGCCGCGATCAAGGACTCGTGCCGGGTGCTGGGTTACGACTACGTCCTCGGCGACAAGATCTCAAAGGCGATGCCGCCGGATGTGATGGGCCAGGGCATCCCGCTGGCCGGGATCTTCGACCCGAACCATGAGCGGTACGGTGAGGCCGCCGAGGTCCGGGCCCAGTACGAGACCGACACCAAGGTTCGGAAGGTCATCGACACCGCGCGGGGGCTGGAGGGGCTCACCCGCGGCACTGGTGTCCACGCCGCCGGGGTCATCCTGTGCTCGGAGCCGCTGCTGGATGTCCTGCCGATCCATCGCCGCGACAATGACGGCGCGATCATCACCGGGTTCCCGTTTCCTCAGTGCGAGGAGATGGGCCTGCTCAAGATGGACTGCCTCGGCCTGCGGAACCTCACCGTCATCGGTGACGCGATCGAGGCCGTCAAGCGTAACCGCAACGTCGACATCGACCTGTCCACCCTCCCCCTGGAGGACACGAAGGCCTTCGAGTTGCTCGCCCGCGGCGACACGCTCGGGGTGTTCCAGCTCGACGGCGGACCGATGCGTAACCTGCTGCGCCTGATGGCACCGACGAAGTTCGGCGACATCGCCGCCGTGCTCGCGCTCTACCGGCCCGGCCCGATGGCGGCCAACAGCCACATCGAGTACGCCGACCGCAAGAACGGCCGCAAGGAGATCCTCCCGATCCACCCCGAGCTCGCCGAGGCGCTGGAGCCCATCCTCGGCGAGACCTACCACCTGGTGGTCTACCAGGAGCAGGTCATGGCCATCGCCCGGGAGCTGGCCGGCTACAGCCTCGGCGGCGCCGACCTGCTGCGCCGCGCGATGGGCAAGAAGAAGAAGGAGATCCTGGACAAGGAGTTCGCTCGCTTCTCCGCCGGGATGAGGGAGAAGGGCTACACCGACACGGCGGTCCAGGCGCTGTGGGACGTGCTCGTCCCATTCTCCGGCTACGGGTTCAACAAGTCCCACACCGCCGGGTACGGCGTCGTGTCGTTCTGGACGGCCTACCTCAAGGCCAACTACCCGGCCGAGTTCATGGCGGCGCTGCTGACGTCCGTCGGTGACGACAAGGACAAGATGGCGGTGTACCTGGCCGAGACCCGCCGGATGGGTATCCAGGTCCTGCCCCCCGACGTCAACGAGTCGGATCTGCGGTTCGGTGCGGTCGGTGACTCGATCCGTTTCGGCCTGGGGGCCGTCCGTAATGTTGGGGAGAACGTCGTCGCCTCGATAGTCGCGGCCCGGCGGAGGAAGGGCGCGTATGAGTCGTTCGCTGACTTCCTGCAGAAGGTCGACATCGGGGTGTGCAACAAGCGCACCATCGACTCGCTGATCAAGGCGGGGGCGTTCGACTCGCTGGGCCATCACCGCCGTGTGCTGGTCAATGTGCACGAGAACGCGATCGACGCGGTGATCATCACGAAGCGGGCCGAGGCCATCGGCCAGTTCGACCTGTTCGGCGACGGGGGCGCCGGAGAGGAGGAGAGCCCGGCGCTAGGACTCGACCTGGACCTGTCCGGCCCCGAATGGCCGAAAAAGGAGCTGCTGGCTCAGGAACGCGACATGCTCGGCCTGTACGTGTCCTCGCATCCGCTGGAGGGTGCCGAGCGGGCGCTGGATCGCCACCGCGACACCCGGATCGTCGACCTCGCCGAGGCCAACGACGGGACGACCGTACAGATCGCCGGCATCATCAGCAAGATCGACCGGCGGATCAACAAGAACACCGCCAAGGCGTGGGCGATCGTGACCGTCGAGGATCTCGACGCCTCCGTCGAGGTGCTGTTCTTCCCCCAGTCCTACGAGGTCCATTCGTACGCGCTCGTGACCGACGCGGTCATCTCGGTGCGGGGCAGGATCAACGAGCGGGAGGGGTCGGTCTCGCTGTTCGCCCAGGACCTGACGGTGGTCGATGTCGCGACGCACGTGAACGGGCCGCCTGTCGTCATCACTCTGCCGTCACACAAGATCACACCACCGCTGGTCGATGACCTCAAACTCGTCCTGACGACTCATCCCGGGACAACTCCGGTGCACCTGCGTCTCGAAGGCCCGCAGAACACGCATCTGCTCCTGCTCGAACTCCAGGTGCAGGCGAGTAGTTCGCTACTCGGGGATCTCAAGGCCCTGCTGGGTGCCCGAGCGGTCACCGTATGAGCGACCCGTCGCCGGAGGCGAGACAGCCTGCCGAGGTGGTGCTGTGCTCGACGGATAGTCCGCCGCGTTGCTGACACACTGGGTGGCAACGCTGGCCGTGCCGGCCGTCGACCTCCAGGCGTGGGAAGTCGACTATCAGGCGTGGCTACGAGGCGACCTGTGACACCCGGGCAGGTGCGTGTGGTCCGTCCGGCCAGGTCGGCAGCGTCGGAGCAGGCCGCAGCGGTACCGGCTGGAACATGCCCCCCGCTGCCAGCGGGTGAGCGCCGAGGCCCAACGGTAGATACGCCGTGCCGGAGCGGCGGCCGACTTCCAGGCAGGGG
>NZ_CDWRCL010000195.1:0-3696 GCF_977927575.1 Frankia sp. CcCS3 | reverse complement strand
TACGGGTAGGCGATGAACGGGTCGCCCAGGTACAGCGTCTCCAGGTCGACGAGGCCGCCCAGCCGGGCGACGTTGAGCGGCTGCCCGTCGTAGGAGTCGTAGCCGAACCGGGGATGGCTGAGGTCGACGTTGTCAACAGCGACGATCCCGGCCTGGACCGCGGCCAACTCGTCGGCCAGTGGCCAGCGGTCGTACCAGTGGGCATCGAGGTAGACCAGCGGCCGATCGAACCGGCCGGTGAGCGACGCCAGCACAGCCGCGGAGTCGCCGGTCACCACGGTGGTGTTCGGCCGGTCGCGTAGCCGGGTGCGGGCGAATGCGGCGTGCTCCTCGACGACGTCGCAGGTGATGATCGGCAGAGTGGGGTAGAGCCGGGCGAGGTAGTCGGTGGTGTCGCCGAGGAAGCAGCCAGTCTTGATGATGCCGTCACATCCATAGGCGTCGATCAGGTAGTCGACCTGCAGCGCGGTGGTGATGTCGAAGCCGAACGGTCCCCCGCCGTCGGAGAGGCGAGCGCAGCCGGCGCGAAGGGTGGTGTAGAAGGTGTCCAGGAGGCCGATCGACGGCTGGTACATGGCAGCCTTTCACACGCTGTGAGTGTGGCGCAGCCAGCGAGGGGACTCGAACCCCTAACCGCTCGATTACAAGACGAATCACCGCGTATCGGAGCATGCCGGAACGTGCCGCCCCGTGCCGCAAAATCCGAGGTCAGGGCGATTTCCGTGCCGGAACGTGCCGGCCGATGCCGCGCCGTGCCGGAGCATCCGCGCACACAATGCGCACACAGGCCGCCCGGGTGCGGCGCACGACACACCGACATGGCAGACATACATAACTTTCTGGGCACAGAGACGCTCCGACTACGGTACGTAGTTGATTGCGGTCTAGTGTGGGACCTGCGCGGAGACTGCGGGCCGGATCGGGGGTAGCAGTACTCAGCGGAGCGGGAGTCGACGGACCCGTACGTGGGTGGTGCTGAGCGATATGACGACGCCCTGTTCGAGGTCGGCTTCCAGCGCAGGCAGATTGGCCAGCAGCAGGGCGGCTTGCGCGTCGGGCTTGAGCTGGTCGCCGGACCGGAGCAGGACCAGCGAGGGAGCGATGCCCCGGCTGAGTGCGAGCAGAGTCGTGAAGTCGCTGTCGGCGGAGATGATCGAACGTCTCTCGGTGACGGCGAACGCGCTGACCTCGGTATCCGGGGAACCGCCAAGCCCGTGCTCGAGGACGTGCGTTGCGTCCATGCCCTTGTTGCGCAGCAGTTCGGCAACCCGCGGTGAGAGGTTCTCGTCGACGAGAAACCTCATGCGGCGATGAACGGACGCTCTTGCGGCATTGTCTCCGCGGCAAACGCGAGAGCAGCGAGCACGTCGTCGCGGGTGAGCGACGGATAGTCGGCGAGCAGTTCCTCGACCGTCGAGCCGGCCGCGAGCTGACCCAGCACCGCGGACACGGTGATCCGGGTACCACGAATCGCCGGCGCACCCGCCATGATCGCGGGATCGGCGGTGATGCGGCTGACGACGGCCATGGCCAGGAGTCTACCGTCGGAGGCGTGTGGCATCGGCGGAGTCCGGCATCGCGGATCCTGATCAGTCATGGCTGAGTGACGGGTCGAGGCCGTGCCTGTCCACCGGTTCCGGCGTCGGAGTTCGCGGGGTTCCGGTTCCCACCCGAGGTGATCGTCCTTACGGTGCGGTGGTACCTGCGGTTCGCCCTGTCGTACCGGGACGTCGAGGAACTGCTCGTCGAACGCGGTCTCGCGGTCGATCACGTCACGATCTACCGGTGGGTGCAGCGCTTCACGCCCTTGCTGGCCGAGGCGGCCCGGCCGTGTCGACACCGACCCGGGAACAGGTGGTTTATCGACGAGACCTACGTCAAGGTCGCCGGCCGGTGGACCTACGTGTACCGGGCGGTTGACCAGCATGGCCAGGTCATCGATGTCCTGGCCAGCACCCGCCGTGACCAGGCCGCTGCCCGGCGCTTCTTCGTTCGGGCGCTGGCCCAAGGTCGCCGGCCAGTCGAGGTCACCACCGACAAGGCGTCTGTCTACCCGCGGCTCCTCGATGAGCTGCTTCCCGAGGCCTGCCACATCGACGCCGCCCGGGAGAACAACCGGATCGAGGCCGATCATGGCCGGTTGAAAGCACGGCTCCGGCCGATGCGCGGACTGAAACGGCTGCGTTCGGTCCAAACTGTCAGTGCCGGGCACGCCTTGGTGCAGAACATCCGCCGCGGCTACTACGAACTCGGGATCGACAGCAGCCCGCACCTGCGGCTGGCAGCCGCGTTCACCGAACTCGCCGCAGCAGTCTGATCAGCAGACGCTCCGGTCGCTGGCATGTCCAGCTTCCCCGCAATGCAACAGCGCCCATGGGACCGGCCGATGGTGACGGAATGTAACCGCTTTGGGAGGTGGCATTGCGACCGCGGATCCCGACTCAGGAGCCCGAAGACGACACTCCGTCGATGATCGTTCTGAGCGCGACCCTGCCGAATGCGCACACAATGCGTACACAAACCCATTTCGATCTTGAATAGATGATCTCCGATTTCGCGAAACCGCAGGTCAGAGACCATCTGTCTGGAGCCGGCGAGGGGACTCGAACCCCTAACCGCTCGATTACAAGTCGAGTGCGCTACCAATTGCGCCACGCCGGCGGATGATCTCACGATACCCGACCGCCGCACTGAGACGCTGAGGCCATCGGCCGGTTCGCCGCCGGCCGCGGTTCGCGGGCGCCGCCGGCTCGGCAAGATCAAAAGGGTGCCCGTGGCGTGCTCCCGCCGGTTGCCCGGCTCGAACGCGGCGAGCACCTACAGCCGGTAGACGTGTCGGGACCCGCTCCTCGGCCGTGAAGCGGGCGAGGAGCTCCCGCTCGGCCCGCTCGGGCCCGGTCAGCCCGGTCAGTGCCGCCATCGGGGTACCCCGACCGGCACCGATACCGCCGTCCACATTCTTGCCACCGAAAAATGTGGTGCCGGAACTGGTGAACAAATTTTGTCACAGCGGTTGTCGGGCAGTTCGTGGCGGTACGGTCGATCACGAGGCTAGGCGTGCGGGAACGCCGTAAAGTGTCGTCTCTCGTGAATCGTCTCTAGAATTATCGGACGATGATCCACACCAAAGAGCCCCACCAAAGGGGACGTAATGAAGTAACAAATACGTGATCGAGAGCATCATCGCAGGTCACAGGCCTGTGGAGGGTTCGAAACGCGCAAGTTATTTCATTTCGACTCCAAAGAGTAATTGACGTTGCTTGCCCGCGAGATAGGTTGTCCAAAATAACGAAGGGCCAACCATGCTGATCGTTGCGTTGACAGGCGTCGCACGTCTGTGTGCCCGCCATCGCTGGATCGCGGTCGGCATGTGGGCGGTGCTCCTCCTGCCTGCGGTGTTCTTCGTGATCGCAGGTCACGCGCAATATAGCCACGATGTGTCGGTTCCCGGTTCCGAGTCGCAGCGGGCAATGAATCTGGCGCGCAAGGTGATTCCAGGCGGCGTCCTGCCGGACACCGAACAGATCGTGCTGCACGCCAGGCGCGGCACGCTGGCGGACCCGCTGGTGCACCAGCAGGTCGAGGAGTTGCTCGCCGACGTCGGGAAGCTGCCGGGGGTACTCACCGTCGCCGACCCGTTCGGACCACTAGTGGTCGGAACCGTTAATTCGTCGGGTTTCATGCGGCCTGCGGACG
>NZ_CDWRCL010000194.1:4217-8024 GCF_977927575.1 Frankia sp. CcCS3 | reverse complement strand
TGAGTAGACGTCGCAAGACGTCGCCCTCATGCGGCTTGCTGGCTTCTTGCGAAATTCTGGAGGATGCTCGTCAGCTACTCCCCAGGCGGGGACTGCCGTACATCTGCCACATAACGCCCCTCAAGGGGGCGTCACCGACCGCATCCGTGGTGTTCGGCGGATCCGGTGTGTCGCTGACAGAGAGAACATTACGGGTGGATGACGGGAGACGTCAAATCAATCCCTCGCCAAGATATGTGATGTACGTCACACCTTCCCAAGACTGGTTCGTTGTGATCTTTTGATATGGGAGGCTTGGCGGTCTGGGCCAGAGCTCTGGACCCCCGGAACACTGGGCCCGGAATACTGGGCCCGGAACACTCGTACAGAGCATCATCGGGTCGACTCACCTGGGTCGACTCACCTGGGTCGACGCGGCGACCGCGGGCCGCTGACCGTCGCCTCGCCAGCGAGCCAGAATCGCCAGGGCCATTCGGCCGCCACCCGGATCCCCACCCGGGGGCCGAGGCAGACCCGGCCGCCGGAGATACCGGGCGGGCCGGGAGGACGGATCCTCCGGCCCCCGGCCAGTGCCACCGTGATCGGCCCCGCGCCGGTGACCGGGGTTCCACTCAGTGCGCCGGTCACGGCGAGCGCCCGTCCCAACCGGCCGGGGCCACGCGCCAGGTCCGCCTCGACCAGGTGTGGGAAACGGCCCGCTACGAGGTCGCGACCCGCCACGACCTCTCCGGAGCGCAGGAGCACGGCCGACGCCGAACCGACCGGTCCGCACACCACGTTCAGACACCAGTGGACGCCGTAACTGAGGTAGACGTAGGCCCGTCCCGGCGGTCCGAACATGACGGCCGCGCGCGGCGTCGGGCCGCGGTAGGCGTGCGAGGCGGGATCGTCCAGCCCCCCGTACGCCTCAACCTCGGTGATCCGAACGGCGACCGGCCCGTGCCGGACCGTCGCACCAAGAAGGGCCGGTGCGACGACCAGAACGGGCCGGTCGTAGAAGTCCACCCCGTCCGGCGCGGCACCGTCCGTCGGTGCCATGCCGGGCGAGGATTCGGGTAGCGCCGTCAACCCACCGCCCAGACCTGGTCCCGGTCCAGCACCGGACGCAACGCGGCGATCTGCTCGCGGACCCGGTCGGGAGCGGTCCCGCCGGGGGCCGAGCGGGCCTCCAGCGATCCCCGCACCGACAGCACCTCGCGCACGTCCGGGGTGAGCAGCGGGTTGATCACGCCGAGATCGTCGTCCGGCACCTCGTCGAGATCGACGTCGTGGGCCACGCACCACGACACGAACTGGCCGACCGCCTCGTGCGCCTGACGGAACGGCACCCCTCGGCGCACCAGGTACTCGGCGACATCCGTGGCCAGCGCGAAGCCGTCGGGCGCCGCGGCGACGAGCCGCTCGCGACGGACCCGCATGGTCGCAACCGTGCCGGTCAGCGCGGGCAGCACCAGCAGCAGGGTGTCGACCGCGTCGAAGACCGGCTCCTTGTCCTCCTGCAGATCGCGGTCGTAGGCGAGCGGCAGTCCCTTGAGAGTGGCCAGGAAGCCGGTCAGATCCCCGATGAGCCGGCCGGACTTCCCCCGGGCCAGCTCCGCGACGTCCGGGTTCTTCTTCTGCGGCATGATCGAGCTACCGGTCGCGAAGGCGTCGTCCAGTTCGACCCAGCCGAACTCCCTCGTCGTCCAGAGCACGATCTCCTCGCCGAGCCGCGACAGGTGCACTCCGATCAGGGCCGCCACGAACAGGAACTCGGCGGCGAAGTCCCGGTCGGAGACCGCGTCGAGGGAGTTGGCGAACGCCCGGTCGAACCCCAGCTCCGCGGCCGCCCCCTGCGGGTCGAGCGGCAGCGAGGAACCGGCCAGTGCCCCGGCTCCCAAGGCGCTCACCGACGCCCGGGCGTCCCAATCGCGCAACCGGTCGATGTCCCGGACGAACGCCTGCACGTGTGCCAGCAGCTGATGACCGAAGGAGATCGGCTGGGCGTGCTGCAGGTGGGTCATCCCGGGGGCCGGGGTATCGACGTGCTGCTCGGCAAGCACGACCAGCGCATGGGACAACTCGGTCAGCCGCGCGGCCACCTCGCGGGCCGAGTCCCGCAGGTAGAGCCGCAGGTCGGTGGCGACCTGATCGTTGCGGCTCCGGCCGGCCCGCAGCTTTCCGCCCAGCGTTCCGAGCCGTTCGAGCAGACCGCGTTCGAGGGCGGTGTGGACATCCTCGTCCTCGACGGTCGGGCGGAACCGGCCCTGGGTGACCGCGTCGGAGAGCTCGTCCAGGGCGGCGAGCATCGCCGCGAGCTCGTCGACGTCGAGCAACCCGGCCCGGTGCAGGAGCCGGGCGTGCGACTTCGACGCGAGCAGGTCGTAGGGCGCCAGCCGCCAGTCGAACTGGACGCTTATCGACAGCCGGGCGAGCGCCTCCGCCGGGCCGCCGGCGAAGCGCCCGCCCCACAGCCGCATCGGCGCCCCGTCCCCGGGCGCCCCGTGCGTCGTGTCGTTCCCGCCGGACGGGTGCGTCGCGGTCACGGGTTCAGCCGCTGCTCGCGCGCCGCCCAGACCTTCGTCGGCAAGCCCCAGAGCTCGATGAACCCGCGGGCGTCGCGCTGGTCGAACTGGTCGCCGGCGTCGTAGGTGGCCAGTGCGTGGTCGTACAGACTGGCCGGGCTGCGCCGGCCGACGACCTGGGCGACGCCACCCACCAGCCGGATCCGCACCTCCCCGGACACTCCGGCGCTGGCGGAGTCAACGAAGGCGTCCAACGCGCTCTTCAGCGGCGAGTACCACAGACCGTCGTAGACGATCTCACCCCACCGCTGGTCGATGCCCCGTTTGAACCGGGCGACATCCCGCTCGAGCGTGAGGTCCTCGAGGTCCCGGTGGGCCGTCAGCAGCGTGATCGCCGCCGGGCACTCGTAGATCTCCCGGCTCTTGATGCCGACGAGCCGGTCCTCGATCAGGTCGATCCGGCCCACGCCGTGGGCGCCCGCCCGGACGTTGAGCTCGGCGACGAGATCGGCGAGCGGGAGGGAGCGCCCATCCAGCCCCACCGGGACACCGTCAGTGAACGAGATGGTCACCTCGTCGGGGGTCCGCGCGACGGTGGGGTCCGCGGAGTAGACGAAGACGTCCTCCGGCGGCTGGGCCCACGGGTCCTCGAGGACGCCGCACTCGGCGGTGCGGCCCCACAGGTTCTGGTCGATGGAATACGGCGATTTCTTCGACACGTCGATCGGCAGGCCGCGTTCCTCCGCGAAGGCGATCGCCTTGTCCCGGGTCATCCCCGAATCGCGCACCGGGGCGAGCACGCTCAGCCCGGGGGCGAGCGCCGCCACCCCGACCTCGAAGCGCACCTGGTCGTTGCCCTTGCCGGTGCAGCCGTGCGCGATGGCGTCCGCCCCGTGCTCGCGGGCCGCGGCGACCAGATGCCTGACGATGACAGGTCGCGACAGCGACGAGATCAACGGATACCGGTCCATGTAGAGCGCATTGCTCTTGATCGCCGGAGCGACGAAGGACTCGGCGAACTCCTCGCGGGCGTCGACGACGATCGACTCGACGGCGCCACAGGTGAGGGCGCGCTGCCGGATGGCCTCGAGGTCCTCGCCGCCCTGGCCGACGTCGACCGCCAGCGCGACGACGTCGGCGCCGGTCTCGGCGCCGATCCAACCGATGGCCACGGACGTGTCGAGGCCGCCCGAGTAGGCAAGCACGACGCGTTCGGTCACAGTGCTTATCTCCTTATGTTGATTTATATCAAATAATGTTGAATTATTGGAAATCATGCCAAACTGGTTAAAAAAGCTGATAA
>NZ_CDWRCL010000194.1:0-4011 GCF_977927575.1 Frankia sp. CcCS3 | reverse complement strand
CATTTCGACTCCATTGTGTTTATTGAGGGTGCTGGGAAGGCCGGTTCACGGCGTCGCCGGTGCACCGCTACGCATCCTGGTCCGGCACGGCGGACGGTCCCGTCGACGCTCCACGCGCCCGGCCGTCGGCGAGCCACAGGAGATGGGCGGCGAGTGCCGGCCCCCTCGGGCCGGCATGCCCTCCCTGACCAGCTGGCTCTCCCGAACCGACGGGATCTCCCGGGCCGACAGAACTCTCCGGACGGACCGGGGCCTCGGCGGCGGGAGCCGACCGGCAGACGACGAGCACCGTGTCGTCCCCCGCGATCGTGCCCATGACCCCCGGGAGCGCCTCCCGGTCGAGCACCGAGGCGAACAGCTGCGCGGCGCCCGACGGCGTGCGCAGCACGACCAGGTCGCCGTTGGCCTCCGCGGAGACCAGCAGTTCCTCGCAGAGCCGGGCGAGCGACAGCCGGACGATCTCCGCCGGCGCGAGGTTCGCCTCGACCGCGTAGACCAGGCCGCCGTCCGGACCGCGCACCTTGGTCGCCCCGATGTCCTCCAGATCACGGGACAGGGTTGCCTGGGTAACCTGGACGCCCTCGGCAGCCAGCAGACGCGCGAGCTCGGTCTGTGAACGCACACCGCGCTGACCGATCAACGCCGCCAGCCGAGCCTGACGGGCGTGCTTGGTCAACGGCGCGGCACGCCGGGCCCCTGCGCCTGCTTCCGAGGTCATCGCCCGGTGCCCCCCACCGGCGATGCGCCCCCCACCCCGGACGCGCTCCCGGCGGCGCCGGTCGGACCGACGCCCTCGGACAGCAGGCTCGACAGCAGGGCCTTCTGAGCGTGCAGCCGGTTCTCGGCCTGGTCGAACACGACCGAACGGGGTCCGTCGATCACCGACGCGGTGATCTCGAGCTCCCGATGTGCGGGCAGGCAGTGCATGACGATCACGTCGGGCGAAGCGGCCTCGACGGCCTTCTCGTCGAGCCGGTACGGCTGGAACACCAACGCGCGGCTGTCCGACTCACCCTCCTGACCCATCGACGCCCACACGTCGGTGTAAAGCACGTCCGCCCCGGCGGCGGCCTCCAGCGCGTCGTGCATCACCAGCGCCTCCCCCCCGGTCACCATGCCGATCTCATTGGCGTGCCGCAGCACCTGCTCGAACGGCTCATAGCCGGGCGGCGAGGCCACGTGCACCCGCATGCCTGCCAACGCGCCGGCGAGCAGCAGCGAGTGCGCGACGTTGTTGCCGTCGCCCAGGTAGGTCAGGGTCAGCCCGGCCAGGCGGCCCCGCCGCTCCCGGATCGTCTGCAGGTCGGCCAAGGCCTGGCAGGGATGGGCGTGGTCGGACAGCGCATTGATCACCGGAACGGTGGCCGCCGCCGCCAGCCGCTCCAACCGCTTCTGCGCGAAGGTACGCACGACGATCGCGTCGACGTACCGGCTCAGCACCGCGGCGGTGTCCTCGATGGTCTCGCCCCGGCCGAGCTGCGTGCTCACCGCGTCGATCACCACCGGGTGGCCGCCGAGCTCGGCGACGCCCACGTCGAACGACAGTCGGGTGCGCGTCGACGGCTTCTCGAACAGCAGCGCCACCGAGCGCCCGGCGAGCGGACGCTCCGTCAGCCGGGTAACGCGGCGGCGTGCCTTGAGCCCGTCGGCGAGGTCGAGCAGGGCGGTCTGCTCCGCGGGGGTCAGGTCGGTGTCGAGAAGGAAGTGTCGGACCGTCATGCGCTGACCCTAGAGCCCGGGGCTGACGCGGACTGCGCCGACCGAACCCGGGCGGCGAGCGCGTCGCCGACGATACCGGGCAGGGCCGCGACGAAGGCGTCCGCCTCGGCGGCGGTGAGGATCAGCGGCGGGGCGAGCCGGATGGCGTCGGGGGCGACGGCGTTCACCAGGTAACCGGCTTCGCGGGCGGCCTTCTCCACCGCCGGCGCGAATGGGCCGTCGAGCTCGATCGCCCGCCACAGCCCCCGTCCCCGGACCCCGGCCACGCCGGGCACGCCCGCCGCCTGGATCGCCGCGGCCAGCCGCTCCCCGAGCCGCGACGCGTGTTCAAGCAGGCCCTCGGCGGCGATCGTGTCGAGCACCGCGAGCGCCGCCGCGCAGACGATCGGGCCGCCACCGAAGGTGCTGCCGTGATCCCCCGGGCGCAACAGCGTCCCCGCCGCGCCGATGCCGACGCAGGCGCCGACGGGCAGGCCACCGCCGAGTCCCTTGGCCAGGGTGATCACGTCGGGCAGCACGCCCTCGGCCTGGTGGGCGAACCACAAGCCGGTCCGGCCGATGCCGCTCTGCACCTCGTCCAGGACCAGCAGCGCGCCAGCGGAGTCGCAGACAGCCCGCGCGGCGGCGAGGTAGCCGGCCGGCGGCGGCACGACACCGCCTTCGCCGAGGGTTGGTTCCAGGAACACCGCCGCGGTCGCCTCGCTGACGGCGGCGCGCAGGGCCGCGCCGTCTCCATACGGCACGAACCGGACGCCGGGCAGCAGCGGCTCGAACGGTGCCCGCTTGGCCGGCTGACCGGTGATGGACAGCGCGCCCAGGGTCCGGCCGTGGAACGAGCCCTCGGTGGCGAGGATCTCCGAACGGCCGGCCCGGCGGGCGATCTTGATTGCTGCCTCGTTGGCCTCCGCCCCCGAGTTGCAGAAGAAGACTTTCGCCCCCTCGGGCGGAAGCCCGGGGCTCGGCGCGCCGACCCGCAGCAGCTCGACGAGCCGTTCGGCCAGCAGCACCTGAGGCTCATTGGCGTAGAGGTTCGACACGTGGCCGAGAGCGCCGAGCTGGCCGACGACGGCGTCCCGGACCGCCGGGTGGCAGTGACCGAGCACGCTGACGGCTATCCCGCCGACCAGGTCGAGATATTCGCGGCCGTCATGGTCCCACACCCGGCTGCCGGCCCCCCGAGCCAGGGAGATCGCGGGTCGGCCGTAGGTCGCCATCACGACGGCGTCCCGGCGGGCGATCAGATCGGCGTTCACGGCGATCTCGGCGTTCACGGCGTTCCTCCGGTCGGTTCGCCGGCCGGAACGATCCCGGCCGGGCGCGCGGCGGGCGCAGGGGGCGTACCTGGCTCAGGCGAGGTGCCTGGCTCGGCCATGATCAAAGTGCCGATGCCGTCGTCGGTGAAGATCTCCAGGAGCACCGCGTGCGGCACCCGTCCGTCGAGCACGTGCGCCTGTGGAACACCGCCACGCACCGCCCGCCGGCAGGCCTCCATCTTGGGGATCATGCCGGCGGTGAGCGAGGGGAGGAGCCGTTCGAGCTCGGTGATGCTCAGCTCACTGATCACCTCGTCGCTCGCCGGCCAGTCCGCGTAGAGGCCCTCGACGTCGGTCAGGACGACAAGCTTCGTGGCCCCGAGCGCGACGGCGAGTTCGGCGGCGGCGATGTCGGCGTTGACGTTGTAGACCCCGCCGTCGACGCCGCGGGCAACCGACGCGACCACCGGCACCTTCCCGGAGCCGAGCAGGGCGTTGATCGTCTCCGGTCGGACCTCGACGATGTCGCCGACCAGGCCGACGTCGGCCTCCCGGCCGTCGACGATCGCCGGGCGGCGCCGCGCGGTGAAGAGGTTGGCGTCCTCACCGGACAGCCCGACGGCGAACGGGCCATGGTCGTTGACGAGCCCCACGACGTCCCGATTGACCTGGCCGAGCAGGACCATCCGCACGACGTCCATGGTCTCCGGGGTGGTGACCCGCAGGCCGCCGACGAACGTCGAGGGGACACCGAGGCGTTCCAGATGCGCGGTGATCTGCGGACCGCCGCCGTGCACGACGACCACCCGCAGCCCCGAGTGGCGCAGGAACACGACGTCAGCGGCGAAGGCCTCGCGCAGCGCCGGCTCCGTCATCGCGTTGCCGCCGTATTTGACGACGATGGTCGCGCCCTGGAACCGCGACAGCCACGGGAGCGCCTCGATGAGGACCTGGGTCTTCGCGAGCGCCGCGTGGCCCCGGGCGGTGGCGGCCGGGCCCCGCCCGGTGCCCCCGCCCGGGGCGGCGTCGCCGGTGCCAT
>NZ_CDWRCL010000193.1:0-7900 GCF_977927575.1 Frankia sp. CcCS3 | reverse complement strand
CCGCCGCCGTCCCCACCTGACGGCAGCCGACCCCAACCACCCCGCCCGGCGCGGCCCACAGCCATGCCCGTGAACCGTCACCCACAGCAAGATCGCTAAAGCAGGTGAATGTTTACGCCGGTGGCGCCGGAGTCGTCGACCTCCTCGGCCACACTCAGGCGGATGCCACAGCGGTCGGCGGCGGCGAGGATGGCGTCGTGCATCGCCGGGCTCTGTTCCCGGCGGAACAGCACGCATCCCTGGCCCGCCAGCTCCCGGAACGAGACCTGGCGGCGGTCCGCCCACGGGTGGTTCCGCCCGACGAGCGCCACCAGCGGCACGGTGAAGACCCGATGGGACCGCAACTGGGCCGCGAGAGGCCCAGCGAACACGAGCGCGACGTCGAGTTTTCCCGCGGTGAGGGCGGACAGCTGGGGGCCGCTGCGAGCCTCCCAGAGAGTGGTCGAGACGTTCGGGTAGTCAGCGTTGAGCCGCAGCAGGGTGGGTTGGAGGACCCGTTCCCCGGCGGGGAAGTTGAACCCGATGGGGATCCGACCGGTCCGGCCGGAAGCGGCCTCCCTGGCCGCCCGGACCGCCTGTCGTGCCTGTTCCAGCAGACGTCGTGCCTCCTTCTCGAAGGCCCGGCCCGCCGGAGTCAACCGGACCTCCCGGGAGGTCCGGTTGACCAGTTCGACACCGATGTCACGTTCGAGACGCTGGAGTTGCTGACTGAGGGGACGTAATGAAGTAACAAATACGTGATCGAGAGCATCATCGCAGGTCACAGGCCTGTGGAGGGTTCGAAACGCGCAAGTTATTTCATTGCGACTCCTGAGAGAGGGCTGGGCCAGATGGAGCCTGGCCGCGGCCCGGCCGAAGTGGAGTTCTTCTGCGATCGCCAGGAAAGAGACGAGGTATCGGAAATCGATCTTGCTCTCCATGGTACCTCCCGCGGACACGCTAGCGATCCCGAAAAACTACGGGTGAATACGGCGTGTGGAGATACGGAAGATACGGCGTAAGATTCGCCCGACGTGGCATCCACCACGCCTCCGACCTGGCACTTGACTTCGAGCAGAATATCAGAATCGGCTCGATCCGCGACTTTGCGGCACTATCCCCGGAAGCGGACGGGGAGCTCCGCCAGTCCTCGGATGAGCAGGTTGGATTTGTAGGGCGGCGAATCGACGAGAAGCTCGGCGGACCGGACCCGGTGGAGGAACCCCGCCAGGAAGATCTCCATCTCGAGCAACGCCAACGGCGCGCCGAGGCAGTAGTGGTGGCCAAGGCTGAACGACAGGTGCCGGGACGCGCCGGAGCCCGCCACGTAGCGGCGCACATCGAGACGGTCCGGGTCGTCGAACGCCTCCGGATCGCGGCTGGCGCAAGCGATCAACGCCACCAAGCCCTCACCCGGGGAAAAGGTCCGGCCACCCACCGTCATTTCCCGGATCGCTGCCCGGGTGTTGAGGTGGATCGGGGAGTCATAGCGTAGCAGCTCGTCGACGGCGGGCCGGATGAGATCCGGTTCGTCGCGCAGCAACGCCGTCTGATCGGGGTTACGCAGCAACGCCAGCGCCCCGTTGCCGACCAGGTTGACCGTCGTCTCGTGGCCGGCGATCAGCAGGGTCACGCAGGTGCCGAGCAGTTCGTCCTCGGTCAGCCGATCACCCTGCTCCTCGACGGCGGCCAGCGCGCTGAGCAGATCGTCGCCACCGCTGCGGCGGCTGCGCGCGACCAGCGCACGGAAGTAGGCGAGGAACTCAGGGATGGCGTCGTTACGTTCCGCCAACGCCTCCGGAGACATCAGGACGTCCGGGTCGAACGCCCTGGCCAGCGCCTGCGACCAGATCTGGATGATGCCGTGGTCGGCCGCCGGCACCCCGAGGATCTCACAGATGATCGTGAGTGGCAGCGGGTACGCGATCGTCTCGATGAGGTCGAACTCTCCGGCCCGCAGCGCGGTGTCGAGCAGGTCGTCGACGAGGGCGGTGATACGCGGCCGCAGATCGGCGACCCGACGCGGGGTGAACGCCTTGCTCACCAGGCCGCGCAGCCGGGTGTGGTCCGGCGGCTCCATCCACAGGAACGTCGCCGGGAACTCCTCGGCGGGCAAGGTGGGATGCAGTTGGTGGGCCTCCTGATCGTGCCCCCAACTCTGGTTGGACAGTACCGCTACGCAGTCGTCGTGCCGGGTGGCGACCTGCAGTCCGAACGGCGTCTCGGGCAGCCGGCCGGCTGCCCGCAGGCGCGCATAGAGCGGATAGGGATTCGGCCTGTTCGCGGGATCGAACAACGCGGCCAGCAGATCAGTCGCCTGGTCCGGGAGCGGGTTCCCGTGGTCGGCCGCGACGCCGGTACCGGCGTCCGCCCCGGCGAATACGGAATCGGTTGTGACTGCCATGGCGTGCTCCTCATCGTCGGTCCGACGAATGCCAGCGCGAGTGGTGCCACGGAGCTTGGTTCACGGTGGGTCTCCACCTGGAAGCGCCCCGGGACCTGTGCGTTCAGGCCACCTGCCCGGAGCCCGATCGCGGCGGGAGACATGAGGGAATGGAGGCGACGGATGGGATGAGTAGGACGGCGGGACGGTGGCGGGTGGGGACCCTCGGTTCCGTTCCCGAGTCTCGTTTCCGGACCCTCGCCTCCAGATTCCGGCCGGACACCAGGAAACTTGATTCGGTCGCGGTCGCGCGCCGGGCCGTCGACCCGGCGAGGTGATCGGTACATTTGATACCACCAGGACGACACCCAGGTAAGGGGACGTAATGAAGTAACAAATACGTGATCGAGAGCATCATCGCAGGTCACAGGCCTGTGGAGGGTTCGAAACGCGCAAGTTATTTCATTGCGACTCCTAAACTCCCAGGAAACCATCGGATGAATTTTTCGACCGCCGGGACGATTCGGTGATGTATTGTCGGCCCTGATGGATCGATAGATTACCTGAATTTTTATTGACGAACGACCACCATACCCACGAGCCTTTTCCTGCTGCCCGCGGCATTCATCAGCACATCCGATCATCAGTACACCCGACGGACAGACATCAGTACACCCGACGGGCGAGTACACCTGACGGGCAGCCCCATCGGCTGCTGTTCGGCCGCCGTCGCCTCGGTGCCGGCCGGGCCCCATCCGTCGCACGGGCGCAGAAGACACCTGGACGCGGAAGACAGGAGTGCGGATCATACCTGCCATCCGGAGCGAGGCCACCTCGCCCACCTCCGCCATCTCGCCCACGTCTCCGACGGTCCATCCGCGGCCGGTCTTTCCACGGTCGGCGACGACCGGCGGGCCGGCCCACACGACCCACGGCAGCCACGCGACGGACCCGACCGGCACGAGTGACCCGACCGGCACGACCGACGCTCGCGGGCACCATGAGCCGCTCGACGCCGAGACGTTGCACGACACCGAGACGTTGCACAACGCCGAGACGTTGCACGACGCACTGGACGTTGCGGCCGCCCGGCATCCCGACACACCCGTCACGTTCCCGTCGACCCGCGAGGTGATCTCGCTGCGGGACCTCGCGGCCACCTCCCGGACGATCGCGGCCGCGCTGACGACGGACGGGGTCCAGGCCGGTGAGCGGGTCGGGGTACTGGCCGCGAACTCGGCCGAGTTTCTGCTCGCGCTCTTCGCGATCAGTCGGGCGGGCGCGGCGGCCTGTCCGCTGCCACTGCCGACCACCGCGCACGACCTCAACGGCTATGCCGACCGGGTCTCGCGCACCACGGCGGCCGCGGGCATCCACCGGGTGGTCACCGGAGGCCGGGTGTCCGCCATCCTGCGCCGGACGGCCGACCGGCTCGGCGGACTCCGGTTCCTCCCCGCGGCGGACCTGGCCCGCGACGCCGGTCCCGCCACGCCCACGCGCCAGCCACCTCCGAGTCCCGGGCGTCCGGTGGGTGCGGTGGGTGCGGTGGGTGCGGACGACATCGCGATCGTGCAGTTCACCTCCGGCAGCACCGCGGCCCCGAAGGGCGTGGTACTCAGCCACCGCGCCGTGCTGTGCGGCATCCGCGCGATCATCGACGGCATCCGGCTCGGTGAGGGCGATCACGGCGGAATCTGGTTGCCGCTGTTCCACGACATGGGGCTGTTCGCGACCCTCAGTGCGATCATGACCGGCATCCCGATGACCGTCTGGTCCCCGGCGGACTTCGTCCGTGACCCCGCCGGCTCGCTGCGCTCGTTCCTCGCCAGCGGCGCCACGATCTCGCCGGCGCCAAACTTCGCCTACGACGACCTCGTCCGGGCGATCGACCCGGACGAGGTACCCGGGCTGGACATGCGCCGGTGGCGCGTCGCGCTGAACGGAGCCGAGCCGGTCTCCGCGGTCGGCGTTGAGCGATTCCTCGACCACTTCGCGCCGGCCGGGTTCGCCCCCACGGCGATGTTCCCCGTGTACGGGATGGCCGAGGCCACCCTGGCCGTGGCCTTCCCGCCGCTGGGCCGCGCCCCCGTGGTCACCTGGGTCGACCGGGACCGACTCGCCGCCGAGGGAATCGTGACGGAGGTCCCGCGCGAGCATCCGCGCGCCAAGGGGCTGGTCGCCGTCGGCCGGCCGGTCCGCGACATCCGGATTCGCATCGCCGACCTGCACGGTGACGTCCTGGCCGATCCGCTCGGCGACGGTCTGGCGCCGAGCCTGCGGGTGGGCGAGATCCAGATCCGGGGTGGTTCGGTCACCTCGGGCTACCTCACCGCGGGGGGCCTGACGACCGGGGGCTTCACCGCGGACGGCTGGCTGCGCACCGGCGACCTCGGCTTCCAGCGCGGCGACGATCTGTTCGTGACCGGCTGAGACAAGGAAATGATCATTATACGCGGCGTGAACTACTACCCCGAGGACGCCGAAGCGGCGGTGCGTGACCTTCCGGGCGTGCACCGACGTCGCGTCGTCGCCTTCGGCTCCCCCGACCAGCCAGACGCCGCCGACAGCCCCCCGGACGCCACCGGAGCGAAGGCTGCCGGCGGCGTCACGGTGGTCGGCGAGACCGCGCTGACCGAGCCCGCGGACCGAGCCCGACTCGCGACCGACCTGCGGATGGCGGCAACTGCGGCGCTGGGGCTGTCCACGGTGACGGTGCGTCTGGTCGAGCCCGGCGCGCTGCCCCGTACCTCCAGCGGCAAATTCCAACGGCTGGCGGTACGCGACCTGGTCGGGCGCGGCGTGCTCTGACCCGCAAGCCCCGCCTCCGATTCCGCACGCCCAGCGCGTTCCGCGCCCATCGACCAGCCGCGCGTTCCGCGCCTATCGACCAGGGAGCCCGATGCGCAGCCACCTGATGACGCCGAGCCCTGACGGCCCGCGGGAAGCCGACGATCCGGAGGACTACCTGAGCGTGCCGTGGTCCGTGCTCGCGGACTATCGGTGTTTCGGCTGCTCGCCGCACAATCCGCACGGGCTGCAACTACACTTCTCCGCCCACGCCGACGGCATCTCGACCCGTTTCCGACTCGAACGCCGGCACGAGTCCTATCCCGGCGTCGTGCACGGTGGCCTCATCGGAGTGATCGTCGATGAGACGATGGGCAATCTGATCGTGCTGCAGGTCGGGCTCACCGCGTTCACCACCGCGCTGCGGGTGCGCTACCTCGCCCCGCTGAGCGTCGGCGCCGAGTACCGCTGCGTCGCCCGGCTGCACGGCGTCCCGGATGGTACCCCCGGCCGCGGGGACGCGGCACCGGTCGGCGGCACGGTCGGCGGAGCGAACAGCGGCGTAAACGGCGGCAGAGCAAACGGGCTGGTGCACGCCGAGGCCGAGATCCTCGACGATGCCGGGACGCTGCTCGCGACCGCAAGCGCAACCTACCGCCCGACCCCGATGGACACCGCCCGGGACCGGATGATGCTGAATCCGACCGAGGCCGACCGTGTCGCGCAGGCACTGGCGGCGACGCTCACCAGACCACCGGCCACCGGGTCCACCGCCGCCGGCCTCCCCACCTCAGAGGAGCACTGAATGTCAGTGTCGTATGCGGAGATCGTCACCACCGTCACCGCCATCGTCGCTCGTGAGCTCGGCATCCCGGTCGAGGACCTGGCTGCGGACGCCGATCTGCGCTCCGTGGAGGGCGCGGACTCGGTGAAGGTGCTCCGGATGATCGCCCGGGTAGAACGCGAGTACGACGTCGAGCTCGAGGACGAGGACGTCTTCTCGGCGGTCACCGTCGCCGAAGTCGCCGACGTCGTCCAGGCGGCGCTGCAGGTGCAGGCCGCATGAACTCGCCCGTCACCACCGCACCGGAGGCTGCGGTGGGCCTCGCCGCCGGGCCCACGACGGCCACCGGGCCCACGACGGGCACCGAACCCACGACGAGCGACACCAATCAGCACTACGACCTGCCGCCCGAGGTCTTCGGCCTGTTCCTCGATCCCCTGCGCAAATACAGCTCGGGTCTTTACCGCACGGAGCACGACACCCTCGAGCAGGCGCAGATCGCCAAGCTCCACTTCGTCGCCGATCGGCTCGGCCTGCGCCGCGGTGGTCGCCTCCTCGACATCGGATGCGGCTGGGGTTCGCTGACGCTGTTCATGGCGGTCGAGTACGAAGCCGAGGTCGTCGGGGTCTCCCCCGCGGGGCGACAAGCACGCCTACATCGCGCAGCGAGCTGCCGAACTCGGCGTGAGCGACCGCGTCACCACGGTCCAGGGCCACTTCGAGACGGTCGAGTTGCCCTCGGGGAGTTTCGACGCAGTGACAATGCTCGGCTCGATCGTGCACATGCCCGACCTCGATGTCGTGTTCCGGCGGGCCCGGGCGCTGCTGCGCCGCGACGGACGGCTGTACGTGTCGGAAAGCTGCTTTCGCAACGCTGCCACCCGGGGGGCGTTCGACCATCGGGAAGGGACCGAGTTCGTCCGCGCATCGATCTTCGGCTGGGGGGACATGCGGCCGCTGTCCGACCTCGTCACCGGTGCCGAGGAGGCCGGTTTCTCCCTGGCAAGCCTAGACGATCTCACCGACGACTACCGGCGCACCATCGACGACTGGCTGGTGAACGTCGACGCGGCCGCGGAGCGGATCGACGCGATCCGCCCGGGAACGGCCGCGACGCTGCGCCGCTATCTGGAGGTCGCGAACGCCGGCTGGGGCTACACCACCAAGCACTACGCGCTGGTGTGCCGCAAGGCACGCTGACCGCCGCCGAGAGAGGAACGGGATCCACATCATGACGGCATCCGACATTCTCCGGCCGGCGTTCGGCCAGGCCCGCGGCGTCGAACCGCCGCGAGCCCCCGCACGCCCGGCCCTGGCGCCGCTGCTTCCTCCCGCCGAGGTCGAGGCGGCCGTCATCGCCTTCCACCAGGCGGGCTCCACCACCCGCCGCTTCAACGTCGAATCGACGTTCGCCTGGGAGAACGCCGACGCCGATCGGCTCACCGAGGGACATCGCTCCGCGGTCCGGTTCATCACGTTGATCGAGGACCACCTGCCCGGCTACTTCGGCGTGTACGAGCGGGCCTTCCCGCTGAACCCCGACGTCGACGTCGAGAACTTCGTGCACAACCGGGAGCTCTACCACTTCACCGTGCGTTGGGCGCAGGAGGAGGACAGCCACGCCCGGGCACTGTTCCGCTACCAGGTCGCCGCCGGCATCGCCGATCCCGACGAGCTGCGGCGGGAACTGGCGACCGAGGGGCGCAAGCACTTCGAACTGCCGCACGACCACGCGGTCTCGCTGTTCGCCTACGCCCTGGTCCAAGAGAAGGCGACCCAGCTGTACTACCAGCAGCTGCGAGCGGTCGTCGGCGATCCGGTGTTGGCCGATCTGCTGAACCGGCTCGCCAAGGACGAGGCCCGGCACTTCACCTTCATGGCCGACATCGTGGAACGGTACCTGCGCCGCCACGGCGACGCCGTCGTCGAGCCGATCCGGGAGGTTATCGCGCACTTCCGGATGCCAC
>NZ_CDWRCL010000192.1:0-7921 GCF_977927575.1 Frankia sp. CcCS3 | reverse complement strand
GCTTCGGTCCCGCCCTGGGTCGTGCCGGACGAGCCGGAACGCGGCCCGCGGCGCGGGCGCTCCCGGCGGGTCTGGCGCTGCAGCGCCTCCTGCGCCTCACGCTCGGCCCGGCTCTGGACGACGTCGCCCTTGTAGATCCAGACCTTCACGCCGATGCGGCCGAAGTTCGTCCGGGCCTCATAGAAGCCGTAGTCGATGTCCGCGCGAAGGGTGTGCAACGGCACCCGACCCTCGCGGTAGAACTCCGACCGGCTCATCTCGGCGCCACCGAGACGACCCGAGCACTGCACCCGGATCCCCTTCGCGCCGCCCTTCATCGCGGTCTGCATGGCCTTGCGCATCGCCCGGCGGAAGCTGACCCGGCTGGAGAGCTGCTCAGCCACCCCCTGGGCGACGAGCTGGGCGTCGACCTCGGGGTTCTTCACCTCGAGGATGTTGAGCTGCACCTGCTTGCCGGTGAGCTTCTCCAGGTCGCCACGGATACGGTCGGCCTCGGCGCCACGGCGACCGATGACGATGCCTGGGCGCGCGGTGTGGATGTCCACCCGCAGCCGCCCCTGGGTCCGCTCGATGTCGACCCGGCTGATGCCGGCCCGCTCCATGCCCCGCGACATCATCTTACGGATCTTCACGTCCTCGCCGACGTACGCCTTGTACTGCTTGTCGGCGTACCAGCGAGAGGTGAACTCCGAGGTGATACCAAGCCGGAACCCGTGCGGGTTGACCTTCTGCCCCACTACCGGGCCCTCCTTGTCGTCTTCGCGGTCGTCTTGGCGCCCCGGCCGGCCGCGGAGACCGGCTCCCGGCTCTCCACCACGACGGTGATGTGGCTGGTGCGCTTGCGGATCCGATAGGCCCGGCCCTGGGCGCGGGGCCGGATGCGCTTGAGCGTCGGCCCCTCGTCCACGTAGACCTCGCCGACCCACAGGGTGGCCGGATCGAGGCTGTGGTTGTTCTCGGCGTTCGCCGCGGCGCTGGCGACAACCTTGTACACGTCCTCGCTGGCCGCCTGCGGAGCGAACCGGAGGATGTCCAGCGCCTCGCCGACCGAGCGCCCGCGCACCAGGTCGACGACCCGGCGGGCCTTCGTCGGCGAGACCCGGACATAGCGGGCCGAGGCCTTGGCCCCGGGAAGACCGGCCCGGGTCAGGCCGTCAACGAGATCGTCAGCCACGGCGTGACCTCCGGTCCTCCTTGACGTGGCCACGGAAGGTCCGGGTCGGGGCGAACTCGCCGAGCTTGTGCCCGACCATGCCCTCGGTGATGAAGACCGGGACGTGCTTGCGGCCGTCGTGCACGGCGATCGTGTGCCCCAGCATGTCGGGGATCACGGTCGACCGGCGCGACCAGGTCTTGATGACGTGCTTGGTGCCCTTGGAGTTCTGCAGATCCACCTTCTTGAGCAGGTGGTCGTCGACGAACGGGCCCTTTTTCAGACTGCGTGGCATGGCTGTGTCTCCTCCTTCCTGCTCAGATCCGATGGGTGCGGCTGGTCGGCGGCGCGCTGGTGGTCGACGCGGCCCGGGGCCTGGAGATCACCACTACCGCCGCCTGTTCTGCTTGCGACGACGCACGATGAGCGCGTCGGACGACTTGCGGGTCGCGCGGGTCCGCCCCTCCGGACGGCCCTTGGGGTTGACGGGGTGACGACCGCCGGAGGTCTTACCCTCACCACCACCGTGCGGGTGGTCGACCGGGTTCATCGCGACACCACGCACGGTGGGTCGGCGACCCTTCCAGCGCATCCGGCCGGCCTTACCCCAGTTGATGTTGCTTTGCTCCGCGTTGCCGACCTCGCCGACCGTCGCGCGGCAGCGCACATCCACGTTGCGGATCTCACCGGAGGGCATCCGCAGCTGGGCGTAGGGGCCGTCCTTCGCGACGAGCTGCACACTCGTGCCGGCGCTGCGGGCGATCTTCGCACCACCACCGGGACGCAGCTCGATGGCGTGCACCACCGTGCCGGTCGGGATGTTGCGCAGCGGCAGCGCATTGCCGGGCTTGATGTCGGCGCCCACGCCGGAGCTGACCGTGTCGCCCTGCCTGAGCTTCACCGGCGCGAGGATGTAGCGCTTCTCCCCGTCGAGGTAGTGCAGCAGCGCGATCCGGGCGGTGCGGTTGGGGTCGTACTCGATGTGCGCGACCTTGGCCGGCACCCCGTCCTTGTCCCGCCGGAAGTCGATGACCCGGTACGCCCGCTTGTGGCCGCCGCCCTGGTGCCGGGTGGTGATCCGGCCGTGGACGTTGCGCCCGCCCTTGGAGTGCAGCGGGCGGACCAGCGACTTCTCCGGGTGGTCACGAGTGATCTCGACGAAGTCGGCCACGCTCGCACCACGACGCCCCGGCGTCGTCGGCTTGTACCTACGAATACCCATGGCTTCCTACCGTCCTGGACCCACCGCCGCCGCGGAGCGCACGCGCTCAGGCACCGGGGCCTCCGAAGATCTCGATCGTGTCACCGGGAGCCAGGCTCACCAGGGCCCGCTTGGAGGCGGACCGGTGTCCCCAGCCGTGCTTGGTCCGCTTGCGCTTGCCCTGCCGGTTGATGGTGTTCACCCGCAGGACCCGCACATTGAAGATCTGCTGGACCGCGAGCTTGATCTGGGTCTTGTTCGCGTCCGGACGCACGATGAAGGTGTAGACGTTCTCGTCGAGCAGGCCGTAGCTCTTCTCGGAGACGACCGGCCGCAGGATCACGTCACGCGGGTCGGGAATCACTTGTTCTCCTCCGCCCCGGCCACACCTTCGGTGCCCGCGGCAGCCTCGGTCCCGGCGGTAGAGGTCGCCGGACGGGTGTCACGAGCAAGGAATGCGGCCAGCGCCTCCTCAGTGAAGACCACGTCGTCGCTCACCAGCACGTCATAGGTGTTGAGCTGGCCCGGGTCGAGCAGGTGCACCGCCGCGACGTTGCGCAGGCTCTTCCAGGTCAGCTCGTCCGAACGGCTCGCCACCAGCAGCACCCGGCGGGTGTCGGCGATCGTCCGCAGCGCGGTGATCGCGCTCTTCGTCGACGGCGCCTCGCCGGAGACCAGCGAGGACACCACGTGCACCCGGTTGTTGCGGGCCCGGTCGGACAGCGCGCCGCGCAGCGCGGCGGCCTTCATCTTCTTCGGGGTCCGCTGGTCGTATCTGCGCGGCGTGGGGCCATGCACGGTGCCACCGCCGGTGAACTGCGGAGCCCGCAGCGATCCCTGCCGGGCCCGGCCGGTGCCCTTCTGCCGATACGGCTTACGGCCACCGCCGCGGACCTCGCCGCGGGTCTTCGTGTCGTGCGTGCCCTGGCGGGCCGCCGCGAGCTGCGCCACCACGACCTGGTGGATCAGCGGGACGTTGAGCGGCACGTCGAACACGCCACCGGGCAGCTCGACACTGCCGCCGTCGCCCCCGTTCGGCGCGTGCACCGCGACGGTGCGCGTGGTGACGCTCGGGTCGGATGTGGCCACCCGGCTCATGCCGAGACCTCCTCACCGGTATCGGCCGGCTCGGCCGCCGGGGCGATGGTCTCGGGCGCCGGGCGCTTGGCCGCGCTGCGCACGAGGACCAGACCACCGTCCGGGCCGGGCACCGCACCCCTGACCAGCAGATAGCCGCGCTCGGTGTCGACGGCGTGGATCGTCAGCCCCGAGGTCGTTGTGCGCACGTGACCCATCCGGCCGGCCATGCGCAGGCCCTTGAACACGCGACCGGGAGTGGCGCAGCCGCCGACCGACCCCGGCGAGCGGTGCTTGCGCTCGACGCCGTGCCCCGCGCCCAGGCCCTTGAACCCGTGACGCTTCATGACACCGGCGAACCCCTTACCCTTCGAGGTGCCGGTGACGTCGACGACGGTCCCGGCGGAGAACACCTCGCCGGTCAGCTCCTGGCCGGGCCGGTAGTTGCCGGCGTCGGCGGTCCGCAGCTCGACGAGGTGGCGCCGAGGCGTCACCCCACTGGTGGCGAAGTGGCCGCGAGCGGGATTGTTGATCTTACGCGGGTCGATCTCGCCGTAACCGAGCTGCACGGCCGAGTAGCCGTCCGAGTCAGGCGTCTTGACCTGCGTGACGACGTTAGGTCCGGCCTTGATGACGGTGACCGGCACGACGCGGTTGTTCGCGTCCCATACCTGGGTCATCCCGAGCTTGGTGCCCAGGAGCCCTCTGTAGTTGCGGATGAGCATGACTGCGCCGGCCCCTCTTACAGCTTGATCTCGATATCGACGCCGGCGGGCAGGTCGAGGCGCATGAGCGAGTCGACCGTCTTGGGCGTCGGGTCAAGAATGTCGATCAGCCGCTTGTGCGTCCGCATCTCGAAGTGCTCGCGGCTGTCCTTGTACTTGTGCGGCGACCGGATGACGCAGTAGATGTTCTTCTCCGTCGGCAGCGGCACCGGTCCCGCGACCTGCGCGCCCGTCCGCGTCACCGTCTCGACGATCTTCCGCGCCGAGCTGTCGATGACCTCGTGGTCATAGGCCTTGAGCCGGATGCGGATCTTCTGTGCCGCCATGGTGGGCTTCGCCTGTCCTGTCTGTCTCGTCCGGCCGGTATCGCTACCGGGTCACCGCCCGTAGATCCTCACCGCCGGCCGCGCGGCGAGCCTGGCACCGCGCCGCCGGCGGAAAGAATCTGCCGGTTGTACCGCTGTCTCGTGCCGGTCCCGCTCGACGTGTCGACCGGGACCGGGCTGCGTCCCTTACCGGCGGCCGGTTGTCCTCGGCAGCCGAGTCTCGCGAGAGCCCTGCCTGGCCGGGGCGACCCCGCCACACGTGGAGCCGGGCCCCGTCTGGTCAGGCAGCGCAGTGGGCGGTGGGTCCGTACACACGCCCGGACCCACCGCCCACGGCTACTACTTGAGAACCTTCGTGACCTGGCCCGCGCCGACGGTCCGGCCACCCTCTCGGATGGCGAAGCGCAGACCCTCCTCCATGGCGATCGGCTGGATCAGCTCGACCGTCATCTCGGTGTTGTCCCCCGGCATGACCATCTCCGTGCCCTCGGGGAGGGTCACGACGCCGGTCACGTCGGTGGTGCGGAAGTAGAACTGCGGGCGGTAGTTCTTGAAGAACGGCGTGTGCCGTCCGCCCTCATCCTTGTTGAGGATGTAGACGCGAGCCTCGAACACCGTGTGCGGGGTGATCGACTTCGGCTTGACGATGACCTGGCCGCGCTCGACGTCCTCACGCTTGATACCGCGCAGGAGCAGACCGACGTTGTCGCCGGCACGCCCCTCGTCGAGCAGCTTGCGGAACATCTCGACACCGGTCACGGTGGTGGAGGTGGTCTCCGGCTTGATGCCGACGATCTCCACGGTCTCGTTGACCTTGACGATTCCGCGCTCGACGCGGCCGGTGACCACGGTGCCACGACCAGTGATCGTAAAGACGTCCTCGATCGGCATGAGGAACGGCCGGTCGATGTCACGCTGCGGCTCGGGGATCGACTCGTCGACCGCCGCCATGAGCTCGAGGAGCTTGGCGCCCCACTCCTTGTCGCCCTCCAGCGCCTTGAGCGCGGAGACCCGGACGACCGGAACGTCGTCGCCCGGGAACTCGTACGAGCTCAGCAGCTCCCGGACCTCCAGCTCGACGAGCTCGAGGATCTCCTCGTCGTCGACCATGTCGGCCTTGTTCAGGGCGACGACGATGTAGGGCACGCCGACCTGGCGGGCGAGGAGCACGTGCTCCTTCGTCTGCGGCATCGGGCCGTCGGTGGCGGACACGACCAGGATCGCGCCGTCCATCTGGGCGGCACCGGTGATCATGTTCTTGATGTAGTCGGCGTGTCCCGGGCAGTCGACGTGCGCGTAGTGCCGGGTGTCGGTCTGGTACTCGACGTGGGCGATCGAGATCGTGATGCCGCGGGCCTTCTCCTCCGGCGCCTTGTCGATCTGGTCGAACGGCGTGAAGGGGTTGAGGTCCGGGTAGGCGTCGTGCAGGACCTTGGTGATCGCCGCGGTCAGGGTCGTCTTGCCGTGGTCGATGTGACCAATGGTGCCGATATTGACGTGCGGCTTCGTCCGCTCGAACTTCTGCTTCGCCACGGGTGTCCCTCCAAGGACGGGTGGTGTCGTGCAGTGTAGTCAGGTAGGGGTGTTGCTCACGCCGCGAGGGCGTTCACTCTCCCCGGGCCTTGGCGATGATCTCCTTGGCGACGTTCGCGGGAACCTCGGCGTAGGAGTCGAACTGCATGGAGTAGCTCGCCCGGCCGGAGGTCTTCGACCGAAGATCACCAACGTAGCCGAACATCTCCGACAGTGGCACCAGCGCCCGTACGATCCGGGAACCGCCCCGCTCCTCCATCGCCTGGATCTGCCCACGGCGGGAGTTCAGGTCGCCGATCACGTCACCCATGTGGCCCTCGGGGGTGGTGACCTCAACGGCCATCAGAGGCTCGAGCAGCACCGGGTCGGCCTTGCGGGCCGCATCCTTGAACGCCATCGAACCGGCGATCTTGAATGCGAGTTCGGACGAGTCGACGTCGTGGAACTGGCCGTCAAGCAGGGTGACCTTGACGTCCACCAGCGGGTAGCCGGCGAGCACACCGAACTCCATGGCCTCCTGGCAGCCCGCATCCACCGAGGGGATGTACTCCCGGGGGATGCGACCACCCGTGACCTTGTTCTCGAACTCGTAGCCGCCGCCGTCGCCGCCGGAGGGCTCCAGGTTGATGATCACCCGGGCGTACTGGCCGGATCCACCCGTCTGCTTCTTGTGGGTGTAGTCGACCTTCTCCACCTTGCGGCGGATCGTCTCCCGATAGGCCACCTGCGGCTTGCCGACGTTCGCCTCGACACCGAACTCGCGGCGCATCCGGTCGACCAGCACGTCCAAGTGCAGCTCGCCCATGCCGGCGATGATCGTCTGACCGGTCTCCTCGTCGGTGCGGACCTGGAAGGTCGGGTCCTCCTCGGCGAGGCGCTGGATGGCGGCGCCCAGCTTCTGCTGGTCGGCCTTGGTCTTCGGCTCGATCGCGACGTGGATGACCGGCGCCGGGAACGTCATCGACTCCAGGATCACCGGGGCGTTCGGGTCGCAGAGCGTGTCACCCGTGGTGGTGTTCTTCAGCCCCACCACGGCCACGATCTGTCCCGCGCCGACGCCCTCCCGGTCCTCCCGGTGGTTGGCGTGCATCTGCAGGATCCGGCCGACGCGCTCCTTGCGGTCCTTCGTCGAGTTCAGCACCGGCGAACCACCGGTCAGCTTGCCGGAGTACACCCGGATATAGGTCAGCTTACCCACGTACGGGTCACTCATGATCTTGAAGGCGAGCGCGGAAAACGGCTCGTCCTCGCTCGGCTCCCGGCGGACCTCGGTCTCCTCGCCGCCGACCGCATGGCCGACGGTGGCGCCGATGTCCAGCGGGTTCGGCAGGAAGTCGACGACGGCGTCGAGCATGGGCTGGACGCCCTTGTTCTTGAACGCCGAACCGCACAGCACCGGGTTGACCTTGCTCGCCAGGGTCGCGCGGCGCAGGGCGGCGATGAGCTGCTCCGTGGAGGGCTCCTCACCCTCGAGGTAGAGCTCCATGAGCTCGTCATCGTTCTCGGCGACGGTCTCGAGGAGCTTGTCGCGCCACTCCTGCGCGGCCTCGAGGTGATCCCGCGGGATGTCGACGGTCTCGTAGGAGGCGCCCTTGTCCTCGGTCGTCCAGAGGAGGCCCTTCATGCGGACCAGGTCGATGACACCGCGGAAGTCGGCCTCCACGCCCCACGGGAGTTGGATCACGGCCGGCGTCGCGTCGAGCCGGTCGATCATCATCTCCACGCAGCGGTGGAACTCGGCACCGACCCGGTCCATCTTGTTGACGAAGGCGATACGCGGGACGTTGTAACGGTCGGCCTGCTTCCAGACCGTCTCGCTCTGCGGCTCGACTCCGGCGACCGCGTCGAAGACCGCGACCGCACCGTCGAGGACCCGCAGCGAGCGCTCCACCTCGACGGTGAAGTC
>NZ_CDWRCL010000191.1:0-7926 GCF_977927575.1 Frankia sp. CcCS3 | reverse complement strand
AGGCCCTAGAGCGGGGCTCGGTCCCGGCGTACCGGGCCATGGATCGTAGGCGCCGGGGCGCCGTCAGCAGCAGGGGCTGATCATCGTGCTGAGTGCGGCGAGGGCGTCGGGTGCGGCCTTGTAGTAGGCCCAGACCCCGCGCTTGTCGCGGGTGAGCAGGCCGACGTCGACGAGGACTTTCAGGTGGTGGCTGATCGTGGGCTGGGTCAGCCCGAGCGGCTCGGTCAGCTCGCACACGCACGCCTCCCCGCCCTCGTGGGCGTAGATCAGCGACACCAGCCGCAGCCGGGTTGGGTCCGCGATCGCCTTGAGCACACCGGCGAGGCGGGCGGCGGCCTCGGCGGACAGCGGTTGACGGGTCAACGGGCTGCAACACACCCACGCTCCAGGCCCGGCCGCCGCGTCCGGGGCGCGCGTGGTCACGGCCGGGGGCGGTAGGGCGGCCGACGATGCGGCGAGGCGGGTTGCGGTGGTCATGGCCTCCAGCATGCCTCAGCTATTGACAGCGGCCTATGCCTGGGCGCATCCTCGGCGCCAGCAGTTGCTATAGATGTCGGTCGATGTCTGGAGGGTTGGGATGGCGAGGGTGCAGTTGGCGTTGAACGTCTCGGACGTGGACGCCGCGGTGGACTTCTACTTCCTGACCGCGCGATGACGGGAGAACAGCCACAGCCACATCTCGCCCGGCGGTTGGCGGCGGAGGCGGTCGGCAGCATGCTGCTGGCCGCCCTCGTCATCGGCTCCGGCATCGCCGCCCAGCAGCTCAGCCCGAACCAGACCGGCCTGGAACTAGCGGAGAACGCGGTGGCCACCGCCGCCGGCCTGTTCGCGATCATCTTGATGGTCGGGCCGGTGTCCGGGGCGCACTTCAACCCGGTCGTGTCCGCGGTCGACGCCGTCTTCGGCGGACTGTCGTGGCGGGACGTGGCCGCCTACCTGCCCGCCCAGGTCGCCGGCTGCATCGCCGGCGCCGTCCTGGCGAACTTGATGTTCGACCGGTCGGCGGTGTCGATCTCCACCCACCACCGGGCCACCTGGCCGCATCTGCTGTCCGAGGTCGTCGCCACGGCCGGCCTGCTGCTGGTCATCTTCGCCCTGGCCCGCTCGGGCCGGGCGGACAAGGCTCCGGCCGCGGTCGGCGCCTACATCGGCGCCGCCTACTGGTTCACCTCGTCCACGTCCTTCGCCAACCCGGCGATCACGACTGGCCGGATGTTCTCCGACAGCTTCGCCGGTATTGCTCCGGCGTCCGCTCCGGGGTTCATCGCCGCGCAGCTCGTCGGCGGCCTGGTCGGGACCGGGCTGATCCGCCTGTTCTACCCGCAGCTGGGCCGGGCCGCGGCGGCGGAGGTCGTCGTCGCTCATCCCGCCGCGAGCGTGAATGGCGCGGCTGCGGCCGGTGAGCCCGACCAGTCCGTCCGATCTCGTCCATCGGGGATATCCGGTACGTGACCGTCGCTCGTGCTGGGACGGTGCACCGGCCGCAAGGCGCGGGCCGCGCTCGATTCGGGAACGGTGCTCATGCTGGCGGGTCCGTGCCCGGCAGGAGCGCAGCCCGCCGCTGACCCGAGTTGTCTCTGCGGCGGCGTGGCCGGGGTGTGGCGTGCGGGCCCATCTTGACCGCAGCCACCCCCACACCGACAATCACCTCAATGGACGTTGAGTCAATGACAGTTGAGCGAAGGGCCGCGTTGCATGCGGCGCTCGCCGAGCCCGCGCGACTGGCCGTCGTCGACGCCCTGGCCCTCGGCGAAGCGTCCCCGAGCGAGCTGGGCACCGCGCTCGGAATCCCGTCGAACCTGCTCGCCCACCACCTCGCCACGCTGGAGGGCACCGGGCTGATCCGGCGGACCCGCTCGCAGGCCGACCGTCGCCGCAGCTACCTGCACCTCGTACCCGAGGCCCTGGCCACCCTCCTTCCGCCCGCGGTCCTCCCGGCGCCGCGCGTGGTCTTCGTCTGCACCCACAACACCGCACGCTCGCAGCTGGCCGCCACGCAATGGACGGCCCGAAGCAGCGTCCCCGCGGCCTCAGCCGGCACCGACCCGGCCCCGGCCGTCCACCCCCGCACGATCGACGTCGCCCATCGCCACGGCCTGGCCCTCACCGCCCCGCGCACAGCGCACCTCGACGACGTCCTGCAACCCGACGACCTCGTGGTGACCGTCTGCGACAACGCCCACGAACACCTGCGACGCCCCACGGAACGCCGGCTGCACTGGTCGGTGCCCGACCCGGTCCCGACCGACACCGACGACGCCTTCGAGTACACCTTCGCCGACCTCGCAACCCGCATTGAACGGCTCGCGGGAGCCGTCGCGGGCCCGGCGCCGGCCGCAGCGACCGTCGATCAGCACCGTCCCGCCTGACCCGCACGGCCCTCTTCCGGCAAGGAGATAAGTCCCATGACCGACTCCACCCACCCAGCCGACCGGCTATCCGGGCTCAATCTGGCCGCGCGCAACCAGGTGAAAGCAGCGATCCGCCGGCTGGCCTACGAGTACGAAACCTGCTTCACCCAAGGCGACGTGGAAGAGGTCTTTACCGACTCATTCAACCGTTTCGCTGCTACCGCCCGGGTCACCCTGTACCTGCCGGTGCTGGCAGAAAGGGGACGTAATGAAGTAACAAATACGCGATCGAGAGCATCATCGCAGTTCACAGGCCTGTGGAGGGTTCGAAACGCGCAAGTTATTTCATTTCGACTCCAAAAGATCACCCGGGAACGCCTTGAAGCATTGGCTACCACCCGCGGGCTGATCGCCAAGAAGGTCCCGGAGGTGCTGTTCGTCTGCGTGCACAACGCCGGCCGCTCCCAGATGGCCGCCGCGTTCACCCGCCACTACGCCGGCACCCAGCTGCACATCCGCACCGGCGGCTCGGACCCTGCCGAAGGCATCCACCCCGAGGTCATCGTCGCGATGAAAGAGATCGGGCTGAGTCTGGACGAGGAGTTCCCCAAGCCGCTCACCGACGACATCCTCGCTGCCGCCGACGTCGTGATCACCATGGGCTGTGGCGACACCTGCCCCTACGTTCCCGGCAATCGCTATGAGGACTGGCCCATCGACGGCCCCGCCGTCTCTGCCCCGCAGCGGGTACGGGCCATCCGCGACGACATCGGCACCCGCGTGCGCGGCCTGCTTGCCAGCCTCCTGCCCGACCAGGCTCTGCCCGCCCGCTAGCCCGCGGCCGGTTATCCGGCCCGCGTGCCCACGCCGCGTGCCCACGTCCAGCGGCCGGCCTGGCATCCGCCCCCGCACCGGCCTACTATGTCTGTGACAGAGTTTATCTGTCACAGACATAGCTGGAGAGCCGCGTCCTGCCGTGAGCGGCTTCCGCTGGAGGAGCAGGTAGCCATGGACCCGGGCGTGCGTACCTCCGCGTCCCGCAACACCCTGATGTCGCTGCTGGCCCACGAGCGGGCCCGCCCTCGCGCGGTCCGCGACCTGCCGGGCGGCTGGTGGCTGGCGGTCGCCACCGTGTGCTTCGGCGCGTTCATGGGCCAACTCGACGCCAGCATCGTCACCCTGGCCTACGGGCCGCTGTGCGCACAGTTCCACGCCCCGCTCGCTGCAGTCACCTGGGTCTCCCTGGCCTACCTGCTCACCCTGGTCGCCCTGCTGGTGCCCGTCGGCCGGCTCGCCGACGCCTACGGCCGCAAACAGTTCTACCTCTACGGACTCCTCGTCTTCACCGCCGCCTCTGCCGCCTGTGGCCTGGCTCCCAGCCTCGCCGCTTTGATCGGTTCCCGCGTCGCGCAGGCCGTCGGCGCCGCGATGCTGCAGGCCAGCAGCGTCGCCCTTGTCGCCACCAGCGCACCCCGCCCGAGGATGCGCGCCGCCCTGGGCGTCCAGGCCGCCGCCCAGGCCCTCGGCCTCGCTCTCGGCCCCACCCTCGGCGGAGCCCTGGTCACCACTCTCGGCTGGCGCTGGGTGTTCGCCATCAACGTCCCCGTCGGGACAATCGCCCTCATCGCCGGCTACTACCTGCTACCCCGCACCCGCCAGCGCACCGACCCTGCCCCCTTCGACTGGCCGGGTCTGGCCCTCCTCGCCACCGCCACCACCACCCTGCTGCTGGCCGTCTCGGCTGTCTCCGGCCTGAACCTGCCCTCCGCGGCCACCGCCATCCTCGCTATCCTCGCCCCGCTCGCCGGCTACGGCCTCGTCCGACGGGAACGCCGCGCGCCGGCACCCCTGATCGACCTGCGCCTCCTTCGCATCCCTGCCCTCGCGGGGGGACTCGTCGGCGCGCTGTGCGGCTACCTCGTCCTGTTCGGCCCGCTCGTCCTGGTCCCCGTCGTCCTCACCGACCGCGGCACCTCCCCCCTGCACGCCGGGCTGGTCCTCACCGCCCTGCCCGGAGGCTTCGCGCTCGCCGCCAGCGGCGCCGGGGCGGTCCTACCCGACCGGTGGAGCGACCGCCGCCGCTACGCGCTCGGCGCCGTCACCTGCACGATGGCACTCGCCGCCGCACTCGCCGTGCCACTGTCCGCACCCTGGCTGATCCCCCCGATGGCCGTGCTCGGCCTCGGCCTCGGCCTCTACACCCCCACCAACAACACCGCGATCATGAGTGCGATCCCGGCCCACGCGGCGGGTACCGGCGGGGGACTGGTCAACATGACCCGCGGCCTGGGCACCGCCCTCGGCGTGGCCATGGTCACCCTCGCCGTCCACCTCGCCGCCGGCCCCACCGGACCCCGCCTGGCAATCGTCGGCCTCACCGCGGCATCCCTCCTCCTGTTCGCCCCCCTCCTCGCCCCTAGCCCCGCCCGATTTTCGGCGAGTACTACGGCGACCCCCACCTGGACCACCCGTCCGTCCGTCTGACCGCCCGTCCGATCCGGGGCGGGATCGGAGGGGCGGCGCGGACAACCGGGATCCCGGTCGGGCGGGAAAAAACGCCTTGGCCGGCGGCCGGGGCTCTGCCAGGGTGGCGGCGTGATCTTTGATCCTCCCGACGGCCTGACGATGCGCCATCCCACCGCGGACGACCAGGGGCGCGTGCTCGCCGTCATGGACGACTGGTGGGGTGGCTTCCAGGGGGCCGCCGGGTCGATACAGCGCGCGCTGCTGCTGCCGCGGCTGTTCTTCCAGCACTTCACCGACAGCAGCTACCTGGTGGAACGTGCCGGCGACGGCCGCCTTGTCGCCTTCCTCGTCGGTTTCCTGTCGGCCTCGGCACCCGAGGTCGCCTACATCCACTTCGTCGGCGTCGCCCCGGCGCGCCGCCGCGGTGGTATCGCCGGCGGTCTCTACCGACGGTTCTTCCGGCTCGCCGCCACCCGTGGGGCCCGCCGCGTCGACGCGGTCACCAGCCCGGGCAACGCGACGTCGCTGGCCTTCCACATCGGCCTGGGTTTCCGGGTCGAACCCGGCGACACCATGATCGACGGCGTCCCGGTCCACTCCGACTACGACGGGCCGGGGCTGCACCGCGTCACCTTCACCCGGCCGTTGACCGCCGCCGACCTCGACGCGGCGGCAACGGCCTTCCCACGCCTGCCAACGCCGGCCGCGCACCCGCCGGCAGCGGCCCGGCTGCGCGGCGGCGACCTGCGGGTCTGCTTCCTCGGGGACTCCTTCGTCGCGGGCGTGGGCGACCCCGCCCACCTGGGCTGGGTCGGGCGTCTGGCCGCCCGCACAGAGGACGCCGGCGTGGCGCTGACCGCCTACAACCTCGGGCTCCGACGTGCCACCTCCACCGAGACCCACGCCCGATGGCGGGCGGAGTGCCTGCCCCGGCTGGCCGAGGCGGAACACCCCCGGCTCGTGATCTCCTTCGGCGTGAACGACATGACCGCCGAGGCCGACACCACGGACCCGGCGGCGGGGACCGGGACGGCCACCCGGGTCCCGCCGCGGGACTCGGTCGCCGCCCTGACGGCCCTGCTCGCCGAGGCCCGCCCCCTCATGCCGCTGCTGATGGTCGGACCGCCCCCGTCCGGTGATCCCGGCCGCGACGAGCGCGTCGCGGACCTCACCGTCCGCTACGCCGAGGTCTGCGCCGCCTACGACGTCCCCTACGTCGACGTGTTCCCCGCCCTGCGCCGCCGGCCGTCCTGGGCGCGTGAGCTCGCGCCGGTGACGGCGCGCACCCCGCGGCGGGCGGCTATACGCTGCTCACCAACCTGATCTTCGGCCCGTGGTGGCGCTGGCTGGCCGGGTGAGGATGATCCCGAAACCCCCCGGCCTACCGGAGAGGTCCTACCCGCGAGAGCCGTCCGGGGCCGGGCGGACGGCGCGTTCGGCGATCCGGATCAGCGCCCGCCGCGGCAGCAGCCGCCCACCCCGGGCCAGCAGCGCGTTGCGCCGTCCGTCGACGACCGAGGGACGGCCGCGTTCGAGGGCACGCATCGCACTGGCCACCGCCTGCTCGGGGGAACGTTTGCGCCCGACGGCGACGTCCTCGGTACCGACGACGTCGAAGAACGGCGTGTCGGTGGAGCCGGGGCACAGCGCGAGCACCCTGACCCCCGCCGGGCGGGCCTCGGCCCACAGCGCCTCGGAGAAGGACAGCACGAACGCCTTCGTCGCCGCGTACACGGCCATGTGCGCCACCGGCTGGAACGCGGCGATGCTGGCCACGTTCACGATGCTGCCGCGCCCGCGGTGCACCATCGCGGGCAGGAAGCGCGCGGTCAGCTCGACGACAGCGACACAGTTGAGCCGCACCTGCCCGACCAGCCGCGCCGCCTCGGCCCCGGCCACGTCGCCGTGCGTGGCGAACCCGGCGTTGTTCACCAGCACGTCGACCCCGCCCCCGGCGACGGCGACCCGTTCGGCGACGGCGTCGACCGCGGCCGGCTCCGCCAGATCGACGGCGATCACCTCGGTGCGCACGCCGTGACGCCGAGTGATCTCGGCGGCGTTCGCGCGCAACCGGTCCTCGCCGCGCGCGACGAGCACGAGGTCGGCGCCCCGGTCGGCGAACTCGCGGGCGAAGACGGCGCCGATGCCCGTCGACGCACCGGTGATCAGTGCGGTCTGTCCGCGGAAATCCACTGCCTCTCCCTACCACAGTTCTCCCTACCGGCAGGGTGGCCCGGCCACAGGGAGTCAGGGCTTGCCCCTGGCAGGTGGGTTATCCGCCTGTGAGTTATCTGACGGATCGCGGGTTGGCGGCGGCGGCGGGGTGTCGAGGGGACAGGATCTGGACCGATGGCTCGACGACCGGGAACACCGCGCCCCCCGACCTGCCTGGCCTGCCTGACCTGCGCCGCGGCCACCTCACCGGCGGGGGCGGGCACAGCGGGGGCGGACCCCGAGCTCGATCATCGGAAACGTACGAACTGTCCGGGGCGGACCAGGAGCAGACTCTGATCAATCTGTCAAACCGCTGTACACCACCCCCCTCTTGCGCGGTAGCTTGCGACTGGTCACAGTGTTTGCCGGATCAGCTACGCGCTGGGGTGAACCGTGCAGGTTCACCAGCATCATCGGCGTACAGCCGGCCGTGCCGACCGGCGGCGGCCCCAGCCACGGGACGACGCAACGAAGCATGGTCCCCGCCCGGTCGAACATCCGTCGCCGGGCTGTGACCGGTGCGCCACGAGGCACCGGCCGGAACGTGAGGGGATGGTCATGAACGGCATGGAACTGTCGCCCACCCGGGCCTCGGAGCGGCTCGGTCTGGCTGCCGCTGGACGGGCCGCGGCGGTACTCTCCCGGGAGATCACGTTCGCCGATCCCGATCCGGTGACGCTCACCGAACTCGACGACCGGCTGCACCGGTACGCCACGACCCTGTTCTCCGCCCCGCACACGACGCTGGTGGGCCCGGTCATCGCCGACTGGCGGCGGGTCCAGGCCGCCCTGGGACGGCGGCTGGATCTGTCGCTGATCTTGTGATCGAACTGGCCCTCTCATGATCGTCTATTGGTATCGCGCTGTGATGATCGGCCTGGTGTGACCTCCTTGA
>NZ_CDWRCL010000190.1:0-7946 GCF_977927575.1 Frankia sp. CcCS3 | reverse complement strand
GGCGCAACCGCCCGCGCCGCCGCGACCCTGCTGCGCGAACTCGGCCCGCGCCCGCCGGCCCCGCCGCCCGAGGAGAGCCGGCTGCGCGGCCGGCAGCACACCCGGGACCGGGACGCGGCGGCGATATCCCACCACTACGACGTGTCCAATGCGTTCTACCGCCTCGTCCTCGGCCCGACGATGACCTATTCCTGCGGGGTGTGGGAATCGGCGCAGGTCGGCCTGGACGCCGCCCAGAACGCCAAGCACGAGCTGGTCTGCCGCAAGCTGGGCCTGCGTCCCGGCGAGCGGCTACTGGACATCGGCTGCGGCTGGGGCAGCATGCTGATCCACGCCGCCCGCCATCACGGGGTCCGCGGCGTGGGGGTGACCATCTCGGTGGAACAGGCCGCGCAGGCCCGCCGCCTCGTCGCCGAGGCGGGCCTCGCCGACGTCATCGAGATCCGCCTGCAGGACTACCGGGAAATCCCGGACGGCCCCTTCGACGCGATCAGTTCCATCGGCATGGTGGAGCACGTCGGCCGGGCGATGCTCCCGACCTACTTCGACCAGCTGTACCGGCTGCTGCGCCCGGGGGGGCGCCTGCTCAACCACGGCATCTCGTTCCCCGGCGACCCCGCGGGGGCCCGCCGGGCCCGGCCCGGCCTCGGCCCGGTCCCGTTGCCGAGGGGACGCGACTTCCTCCATCGCTATGTCTTCCCGGATGGGGAACTACACGAGATCGGGGTCATGGTCTCCCTGATGCAGGCGGCCGGCTTCGAGGCGCGCCACGTCGAGTCCCTGCGCGAGCACTACGCGCTGACCCTGCGGGCCTGGGTATGCCTGCTGGAGAAGAACTGGCCGGCCGCGGTCGGCATGGTCGGGGCGGGTCGGGCCCGCGTCTGGCGGCTCTATATGGCCGGATCGGCGCTGAGCTTCGAGAGCGGACGGACCCAGATCCACCAGACCCTCGCGGTTCGGCCGGACGCCGACGCCGCCGGCATGCCCCTGCGGCCCCGCTTCGAGTCGCCCGCGACAGCACCGACGCCCACGACAGCACCGACGCCCACGACGGCACTGAGCCAGCCGACAGCACTGAGCCAGCCGACGGCCGGCTGACCCAGCTAGGCCCCGGGAACGGCGCCTACGACCCGGGAGCGGCGGAGTCCGCCACCGTGCGGTCGGACCCTTCGGTGCCGATGCTCTCGGCCCGCTCGGCGACCGCGTTCCCGGCCGTCGACGACCCAGCTGTTGACGACCCAGGCGTCGACGGCGCACCGTCCCGGCGCAGCACCATCACGACGGCGACGGCCGTGGCCGCCATGACCGCCATAGCAATCATGGCGGTCACCGACATCGCGTCGACGTAGCATTCCTGTGCGACCCGCAGCAACATGTCGCCGAGGCCACCGGGGTGGAGGCCGCCGGGAAGCCGGTGGGCGACCTCCACCGCACCGCCGAGGGTCTCCCGCGCCGCGTCGACCGCGATCGTGGGCAGGCCGGACGGTGCCCGCGTCGGCACCTCGTTCCGGTAGACGGCGGTGGCGATGCTGCCGAGAACGGCGACCCCGAGCGCGCCCCCGAACTCGATGGCCGACTCGGACAGGGCGGAGGCCGAACCCGCCCGTTCGGGTGGGGCGTTGCCGAGCACGACGTCGGTGCAGATCGTGAGGACGACACCGACCCCGCTGATTAGCACGGCATAGGCGCCGAGCAGCACCGGCAGACCCCCGGAGACGCCGAGCCGACTGGCGATGCCGAATCCCAGCGCGGTGACGACCAGCCCCACGCCGAGCGCACCGCCCAGCCGCAGTAGCCGCAGCAGCCGGGGTGCAGCCAGCACAGAAATAATCATCGCGGTCGCCGGCAGCATCGTCCACAGCCCGGCGACCAGCGGGGTCAGGCCCGCCACGAGCTGCAGGTACTGAGTGGCGAAGAAGCTGAACCCGACGAGGGCGAACAGAGCGAGGGCGTTGACGGCCAACGCCGTGCGCACGGCGCGGGACGCGAACAGCCGCGGGTCGATCAGCGGTTGGTCGACCCGGCGCTGCCGGGCCACGAGGAGGCCACCCAGGACCACACCGACGACGAAGGCGGTCATCGGAACGGCGGTCCAGCCGTGTTCGGCGATGCGCTTCATGCCGTAGACCGCGCTGAGGACGGCGGCGAGGGAGAGCCCGGCGCTGGTCAGGTCGAAGCGGCCGGGACGCGGATCCCGGAACTCGGGCAGGAACGCGAGACCCAGCACCAGCAGCAGGAGCATCACCGGCACATTGATCAGGAAGACGGCGCCCCACCAGAAGTGCTCCAGCATGAATCCGCCGAGCAGCGGTCCCAGCGCAACACCGCCGGAGAAGCTCGCCGTCCAGATGGCGACGGCGACGCGCCGCTGGTCCGGGTCGACGAACAGGACCCGGATGAGCCCGAGAGTCGACGGCATCAGGGTGGCACCGGCGGCGCCCATCGCCGCCCGGGCGAGGATCAGCATGACCGGGCCGGTGGCGTAGGCGGCGAGTACCGACGCGGTTCCGAACACGGCCGCGCCGTAGAGCAGGAGCCGGCGACGCCCGATCCGGTCGCCGACCGTCCCCATCGTGATCAACAGGCCGGCAAGCACGAAGGAGTAGATGTCGACGATCCAGAGCAGTTGGGCGCTGCTCGGGGCGAGGTGTGCGGTGATGAACGGCAGGGCGAAGTACAGCACGGTCACGTCGATCGACAGCAGCAGGCAGGGCAGAGCGAGCACGGCGAGACCGGCCCATTCCCGGCGGCCGGCCCGTCGTGTGCCGGGGGTCGGCCGCATCCCGGGCATCGGTTGCGTCACCAGGTCTGGCATGCGCCGACTATGGCGCGGACCGGCGCCGGGCGCCGGGGCCCAGTCCTGGATGCGGCGAGATGCGGCAGCACACTGGGGCGGCGGAACCTCCGGACGCCCCGATCCGCCGTGACCGGCCGCGTTGTCCCGCGTCGTCGAGAAAAACGCCATCGGGTCCGTGAGGCGAGGCGACATGGCAGCACGGCGACATGGCACCCGTCTCAGCCGGAACTCACGGGTCCGACAGGCGGAAGGATAGGTCGGCCGGGGGCACGGCCGTGTCGAGCTGGGCCTTCTGCAACCTGCCGGAGTAGTCCCAGTTCATCGACTGCCATCGGGTGACCTGGTCGAGGACCCAGCGACCGGACTGGCGGCTTCCGTTGCCGGACCGCCCGTTGCCGCCGAAGGGCAGGTGGGCCTCCGCGCCCGACGTCGAGGAGTTGATACTGACCATCCCGGCCCGCACCCCACGCCGGAACCGGAACGCGCTCGCCGCATCGCCGGTGTAGATCGACGACGACAGCCCGTAGCCGGGCAGGTTCGCCAGGTCGATGGCCTCGTCGAGGCTGCGGTAGGTGGTAACGCCGATGATCGGGCCGAACGTCTCCTCGCGGAACACCTCGTCGTCCGGGCGCACGCCGTCGAGCACCACCGGGTGGTAGTACAACCCGGAGTCGGGATCGCCGACGAAGCCGCGGCGCGGTCCGCCCGGCCACCTTCCCGGCACCGCCGGCCCCGCCTGCGCCAACGAGCCGGCCGACGTCCCGAAACCGGCCGACGTGATCCGTCCCACCGCGGTGGACCCGAAGATCCGGTGATGGTCCCGGATCAGGTCGAGATGGTCGGCGAACCCGGCCGCGAACCTGGCGTCGAGCAGCGGCCCGTACAGCACGTCCCGGGTCGGGTCGCCGACGACCGCCGCGGACACGGCGGCGTCGAGCCGACGCACGAACTCGGCGTGCACCGACTCGTGCACGATCGCCGTGCCCAGCGAGGTGCACCGCTGCCCGGCGGTGCCGAACCCGGCGAACACCGCCGCTTCGACGGCGGCATCCAGGTCGGCGTCGGGCGCGACGACCATCGGGTTCTTCCCGCCGAGCTCCAGGCACGGCGACTGCAGGTACCGGCCGCACAGGGCGCCGATAAACCGGCCGACCTCGGTGGATCCGGTGAAACCGACCTTGTCGACGACGCCGGCCGCCAGCGCCCGCTCCAGCCCGAGCGACGTCGCCGCGCCGTCGGCGGGCACGAGGTTCACCGCGCCGGCGGGAACCCCGGCGGCGGCCATCAGCTCGACCAGGGCCTGCGCGCAGGCCTCCGCGTACTCGGCCGGCTTCCAGACCACGGTGTCGCCGGCGAGCAGGGCCGGCACGATGTACCAGGACGGCACCGCCACCGGGAAGTTCCCCGCGGTGATCACCATCATCACCCCGACCGGCTCCCGGAAGGTGAACAGCTGCTTGTCCGGCATCTCGGAGGGAACGGTCTCGCCGTAAAGCCGGCGTCCCTCGCCGCGGAAGAACTCGCAGGTGTCGATGATCTCCTGGACCTCGCCGCGAGCCTCGGCCGCCGGTTTGCCGATCTCCCGGGTGACGAGCCGGGCGAGCGCGGCGGCATTGTCCGCGACGAGCCGGCCGAGATTGCCGATCACGCTTCCCCGGACCGGGGCCGGCACGTCTGCCCAGGTGCGCTGGGCGTCACGGGCCGCCACCGCGGCGGCGAGGATCGTCTCCGGGCCGGGTTGGTCGAGGGCACCGTCCGGACCGGGGTGAGCTCCGCTTCGGCCGCGCCGGGCGGCGCGCACCCGTCCTGCGGACGTCCGGCCTGCGGGCGTCCGGCAATAAGCGCACCAACCCGCCGTGGCCGTACCAGCGTCATGACGATCCCCCATCCGGTCCGCCGGGTCCATCCGGCCTATCTAATCCGCCCGGCCCATCCAATCCGCCCGGCAGCCCGTCGAGGACCCGGCCGAGGGCCGCGATCCCGGCGGCGAGCTGCTCCGCGCTCACCGTCAGCGCCGGTCGGAACCGGATGGCCCATTCCCCGGCGGGCAGCGCGAGGACTCCCTCGCGCACCCGCAGCCGCCGCAGCACCTCGTCCCGGACGGCGCTGCCCGGCAGGTCCACCGCGCAGAGCAGACCGCGCCCACGGGGATTGCACAGCAGCCGGGGGTGGCGGGCCGCGAGCTCCGTCAGCCCGGCGAGCATGCCCACGCCGAGCTCGCCGGCCCGGGCCATGAGCCCCCGCGCCTCGATGATCTCCAGGATGCGGGTGGCGCGGACCATGTCCACCAGGCCACCACCCCAGGTGGAGTTGATCCGCCCGGGCACGCGGAAGACGTTGTCGGCGACCTCGTCGACCCGCCGGCCGGCCATCGCCCCGCCGAGCTGGACCTTCTTGCCGAACGCGACGACGTCCGGGCGCAGGCCGAGCTGCTGGTAGGCCCATGCCGAGCCGATGGCGCCGACACCGGTCTGCACCTCGTCGAGCACGAACAGCGCGTCGTGGCGCCGGCAGAGCTCGGCCATCGCGGCCAAGAACTCGGCCCGCAGGTGGTTGTCCCCGCCCTCGCTCTGGATCGGTTCGGCCAGGAAGCAGGCGATGTCGTGGGGATGGGCGGCGAAGGCGGCCTCGGCCTGGCCGAGCGCGACACGTTCCGCGGCGATCACCGCGTCGAGTGCCGGCCCCACGCAGGGAAACACCATCGCCGGGCAGTCAATGCGCGGCCAGTCGAAGACGGGGAAACGCTCGGTCTTGACCGGATCGGTGTTCGTGACCGAGAGGGTGTAACCGCTGCGTCCGTGGAAGGCGTTCCGCAGGTGCAGAACCCGACGGCCGAGCGCCGCGTTGTGCCGGCTCTTCCAGTCGAAGGCGCACTTGAGCGCGTTCTCCACCGCCAGGGCCCCGCCCTCGACGAAGAACAGATGCGGCAACTGCGGATCGCCGAGGACTCGGGCGAAGGTCCGCACGAACTCGGCGTAAGCGACGGTGGCGACGTCCGGATTCGCCGGCTTGTTGACCGCCACCCGACCCAGCCGAGCGACGAAGCCCGCGTCGTCGACGAGGTCCGACGGGTTGATCCCGAGCGGCGCAGACGCGAAGAAGCTGTAGAGGTCGAGGTAGCGCCGCCCATCACGGGCGTCGACAAGCACGCTGCCACGGCTCATCGCCAGGTCGCAGACGAGGTCGAAGCCGTCGACGAGGACGTGGCGACCGAGCGTGCTCAGCACTGCGTCCGCCGACAGCCCCTCCGCCGGCAACCCCTCCGCCGGCCGGGCACCCGCCGGCCGGGCACCGGACGCAGACACCTGGGCCGGCTGCAGGGGCTGGGCCGGCTGCAAGGGGACGACCATCCCGCTCTCCTCCCCCCCGGACCACTTCCATCCGGATCCCGTCGCCACCCCACGAGCCGTCTCGGCGACGTCGACCTTCTTACGAAGATATCTCTGCAAGATTACGCTACAACCTCTAATTCTTTCGTTCTATGCCGAGCATGGGCCAAATCTTCTCGCGAAGGCCGTCAGGGCGTAACGGCGGCGCGTCGACCACACCGCACACATCAGGGGGACGTAATGAAGTAACAAATACGTGATCGAGAGCATCATCGCAGATCACAGGCCCGTGGAGGGTTCGAAACGCGCAAGTTATTTCATTTCGACTCCCAGGTGGCGGATCCTTGACACAAAGCGAAGACGACGCCGTCAGATAAGTGCAGGGGACCGCACGGGAGACAATCGGCGCATCTCCACCCCGCACCGTCGCGAGGTGCGCCGGAACCGCCGGGCCACCCCGACACCCGGGCCACCCCGACACCCGACGACGGAGAGAAGGCAAGCGGCGTGCTGACGCCCCTGACCACGGACGACCCCCGGCGCATCGGCCCTTACCGGCTGGCGAACCGCATCGGCGCGGGTGGGATGGGCGTCGTTTACCTCGGTTTCGACACCGACGGCAAGCCGGCGGCCGTGAAGGTGCCGTCGGCCGGACTCGCCGACGATCCCGAGTTCCGGTCCCGTTTCCGGCACGAGGTCGACGCGGCCCGCCGAGTCAGGGGCAGCGCCGTCGCCGCCGTGCTCGACGCCGACCTGACCGGGCAACGGCCGTGGATGGCCACGGAGTACGTCGAGGGCAGGAACCTGGCGGACGCGGTCGCCACCCGCGGCCGGCTCGACGATCGACTGGTCCAGGGACTCGCCGTCGGCCTGGCCGACGCCCTGGTCGCGATCCACGCCGCCGGGGTGGTGCACCGCGACCTCAAACCGGCGAACATCCTGCTCACCTGGGACGGCCCGAAGGTCATCGACTTCGGCATCGCCCGCGCCGGGGACAACACGAGCCACACCCGGACGGGAATGCTGATCGGCACCCTGGTCTGGATGGCGCCCGAGCAGCTGCGCGGCGAGCGGGCCGGGCCCGCGGCCGACATCTTCGCCTGGGGGGCCTGCGTCACCTTCGCCGCAGCCGGCCGGCCCCCCTTCCGGGGCGAACGGGCGGAGGCGATCGGCATGCAGATCCTCACCGCGGAGCCCAACCTCGACGGGCTGCCCACGTCCCTGGCCGGCGTCGTGCGGGCGGCTCTGGACAAGGAGCCGGCGCGCCGCCCCGCAGCCGCCGAGCTGCTCGCCCGACTGGTCGGCCACGACGTCCACTCCCCCACCGAATCAGACCGGGCCAGCGAGACGGCGCTGGCCCGCTGGTGGTCGTTGCCGCCGACCCCGCCGGACGGCGAGGGTCCCCACAGGGGGTACCGCGATGGGGGGTACCGCGATGGGGGGTACCGCGATGGGGGGTACCGCGGCGCCGGCTACGGTCCCGATCCCGCCCACCACCGCGCGCCCGCCCCGCCGACCGTGAGCCACGACGCGGCCGGCTGGGAGGACGACGGGTGGCGTGTCGGGCTGGGCAGAGGCAGAGGCGGGAGCGGGGGCGACGGGCGGCGTGGAGCCGCCGTGGCGGTGGCCGCGCTGCTCGCGATGCTGCTCGGTGGGGGCCTCGCGGCGGCCCTGGTGCTCAACCGTGGCGACGACACGCCCACCGTCACGGGGTCGACGCCGAACCCGCTGGCGACGGGGGGGGACGGCCGCCGGGACGACGGGTCCGCCGCAGGCCGCCGCGCCGCCCGCCACGACCGGGCCCGCATCGGCGCGGGCGC
>NZ_CDWRCL010000189.1:0-7965 GCF_977927575.1 Frankia sp. CcCS3 | reverse complement strand
ACGGAGTACGTCCAGCCGTGCGCCCAATGGTCGAACCGGTCGATGTAGAAACGCGAATGGACAACCTCGGCGTCATGCGCCTGATCCGGGTAGAACTCGAACGACAGGCCGGCGGTGCGCGCTCCCCAGTCGGTCCGCAGCAGACCACCCCGGACCAGGTCGGGCTGGGTGTTGCTCATGAAGTAGCCGGCCGGGAAAAGCAGGCCTCCGCCGGGAGGGAAACGGGAGTAGGTGGTGTAACTTCCCCGCTCCTGGCAGGCGTTGACGAAGGCGTCGCCCGTACGGGTCCGCGGGTCGTAGTTCTGGCAGGGAAGGTACGGTCGGCTGGTCGACCCGAGCACCAGGTCCACACCGACCGCACCGCCGATCGATGTCGGGCCTCCGTTGCGATCCGTGAACCCCTCGAAGGGAACCGCGACGCCCTCGCCGCGGCTGGGACCGCCGGCCGCCCTGACCGGCGACGATGTCGCCATGGAAAGTAAAATGATTACGACCGCGAGCAGGAAAGCTCTCCTCCCCTCACGCGTCCTCGCGCTCCAGACCCGGGTACGAGCCAGCCCGCGGATCATGTCGACGTCCTCTCGCCTGGGGAGCCTCTGCCATCAAGCCGATGACACACGCAGGGAGGGGTCGCGGCGGCGGTGCTTTCCATAACCGACACGCAGTCGTTGCGAAACCGCAAGGAGAATGTCCGCTCGTGCTCAGCCTCCTGGAGCCCCCTCGTTCCCGTCTCCGGGCCGCGACTACGGCACGCGGCTACGGCACCTGGGGAACCGATCAGATGACACGCATGGGATGAGAGGGATAAAATGGCCGGTTGGATTCCGACGGTAGTCGTGACGGGTGCGGGACGGGGAATCGGCGCGGCGATCGCCACCGATCTCGCCCGGCGCGGATATCACGTGGTCGTGAACTACCGGCGGGATGCCGCGGCCGTCGCGGCCGTCGTCGCCGGCATCCAGCGGGACGGCGGCCAGCGGAGGTCAGCGGCCGATCCAGGTCAGGGGCCGGCGGAGGTCTCGGCGAGCTCCGCGACGAACGGACGGCACTCCCGCCACGCGGCCACCTGCTCGGGCCGGCCGAAGACCTTCAGGTAGTTCTCGACGTTGGTCTCGTCGATCTCGCCCAGCACGACGGGTTCGAAGTCGGTGCCGTCCTCCCCGACGAAGGCCGGCAGCGGTTCCAGCACAGTGTCCAGACTCGGATAGTAGAAGATCCCGGTCGACTGCCGGGTCGCGCTGCCGCCGGCCACGACCCGCTGCCGGCCGGCCGGCAGCAGACCGTTGGTCCAGCGGGTGAGGATCGTTCCGGAGAGCACCTGCAACGCCCCGGGCACGACGGGCACCGGGATCCAGGTGCCGTCGGGCTGTTGCGCCTGGAGCCCGGAGTACTCGCCGTGCTGGTGCAGGACGGTCACCGCCGAGCCGTCGGCGTGCTCCAGCAGGAGAAGCTTCTCCTCCTCGGAGGCCGTGTCCGGGTAGGTCCAGGTCGGGTAGTCGTTGACGAGCAGGTTGAGGTGGTACGGCTCGTCCTGCGGGAAACTGCCGGCGGGTAGTCCGAGCAGCCGCTCGTACAGGCCGAGCACCCGCCGGGCCAGCGCCGCGGCCGCCTCGGCGTAGGCGACGGTGGCCCCGCGCAGGTCGGGGTCCTGCGGCGGCCAGACGTTGGCGTGTTGGTAGAGCCCGAGCCACCGCTTCGACACGCCCGCCGCGGCAGCGTCGGCCGGGTTGTCGAACTGGCCCACGGAGTACCGTTCGATTTCCAGGCGGCCGAAGTCGTCAGGCCACTGCCGCCAGCCCCGGAAGGGGTGTCCGGTGGGGCTGGCCAGCTTCGCCTTCTCCGCCCGCGGCAGACGCAGGATCCGCTCGACCCGACGCTGGAAGTCCTCGATCAGCTCCAGCGGAACGCCGTGGTTGACAATCTGGATCAGGCCGATCCGCTCGGCCGCCGCGCGCACGCGCCGCAGCAGGTCCGCGGGCGCGTCCTCGGCGAGGGCCACTTCCAGGTCGATGACGGGAATCTCGTCGGTCATGGCAGGGGGTCCTCTCCGGTTTCTCCGACATCAGACATTCTCCTTCTCCGCCATCGCCCCGGGGCCCGCCGCCGGCAGTGGCGGGAGCACAGGCAGATCAGCGGCGTCGAGATGGCAGTGCACGGTGTGGGATGCCGTCATGGCGGCCCCGTCGAGCAGTCGGACGGGAGGGACAACGGAGTCGCAGAGCCCCTCCACCCGGCTGGGGCAACTCCCGGCGAAGCCGCAGCCCACGGCCGCGGGGAGGGTGGGCCGGGTCTTCCCGAGCCGCCCAGCCCACCCGGCCCGCCCGGGCGGTGCCGGATCCACCGGTGCGGTCAGCGTGTGGGTGGCGGTCAGCGTGTGGGTGTAGGGATGATGCGGTCCGGCCAGTACCGCGGCGGCCGGGCCGACCTCCACGATCCAGCCCCGGTGCAGGACGGCGACCCGGTCGGCGAGGTAGCCGACGACGGCCAGGTCGTGCGAGACGAACAGGTAGGACACGCCGTCGGCGTCCCGGGTGGTGGCGAGCAGCTCGAGCACCGCGGCCTGGACGCTGACGTCAAGCGCGGACACCGGCTCGTCGCAGACGATCAGCTTGGGATCGCCCGCGAGGGCCCGGCCGATCGCGACGCGTTGCTTCTGACCGCCCGACAGCCTCGGCGTCATCACCGGCAGCAGCCGGGAGCCGAGCTCGACGCGCCCGGCAAGGTCGGCGACCGTGCCCTCGCCGCGCAGGGTCACCAGTGCCCGGCGCAGCACCGTGGCGACGGTGTGCCGGGGATTGAGGGTGGTATCGGGGTCCTGGAAGACCATCTGCACGCGTCGGCGGTTGTCCGCGCGGCGGCGAAACAGCGATGCCGGTAGCGGCCGGCCAGCGAGCCGGATCTCGCCGGGTCCGTCCGGGCCCAGGCCCACCACGGCCCGGGCAAGGGTCGTCTTCCCGCTGCCGGACTCCCCGACAAGGCCGAGTACCTCCCCGTGGCCGATGTCGAGGTCGATACCGGTGAGCACGGGTGTCCGGCCATAGCTGCGGGACAGCCCCCGCACGGTCAGCAGCCCCGGCCGGGCCTCCCGCGGGGCCACGCCGACGACCTGTTCGGGACGGCGCAGCAGTCCGACGCGGTCGCCGTGATGGCAGCGCACCGTGTGCCCATCGTGCCCGCCGGGTCCGTCCGGGGAGTCGGCGACGGGGGCAAGCGGCGGCTCGGACGCACGGCACACCTCGTCGGCGAGCGCGCACCGGTCGACGAAGATGCAGCCCACCGGCCGGTCGGTCGGCGACGGCGGCTGCCCGGGCACCGCCGGTATCCTGCGTTCCCGCCTGCTCATCCCCACCCGCGGGACGGCGGCGACGAGGGCGGCGGTGTAGGGGTGGCCAGGCGCGGTGAGCAGGTCGGCCGCCGTGCCCTGTTCGACCAGGCGGCCCGCATACAGTACGCCCACCCGGTCACAGGTACGCGCCACCAGTTCAAGATCATGACTGACAAGCATGACGGCGGCGTCGATCCGGCGCCGCAGCGCCTGGATCAGGTCGAGGACCTCCCGCTCGACGGCGGCGTCAAGGCCGGTGGTCGGCTCGTCGAGGACGAGCAGGCGGGGGCTGCCGGCGAGGGCCGCGGCGATGCCGACCCGCTGCTGCTGGCCCCCGGAGAGTTCGTGCGGCCAGCGTCGCGCGATCGTCGCGGGCTCGGGCAGCCGCACCGCGCCGAGCAGCTCGACGGCCCGCGCCCGGGCCTCGGCCCGGGACAGCCCCCCCAGCCGGCAGGCCTCCGCCACCTGCGCGCCGACCCGCACGGTGGGGTCCAGGCTGCTGCTCGTGCCCTGGTGGACCATGGCGAAGGCGTCGGCCCGCCACCGCCGGTGCTCCCGGGCGGACAGGGCCCGCACGTCGACCCCGTCGAGCACGATGCGGCCGGCGTCGATGGCACCCTCGCCGGGCAGCACGCCCGCGAGCGCCGCGGCCAGCGTGCTCTTGCCGCACCCCGACTCTCCGACCAGGCCGTAGGTCTCACCGGGTCGGACCCGCAGGCTGACGCCGTCGACGGCGACGGCCGGTCCGCCGGACGACGGGTAGCTCACCGTCAGTCCTTCGACGACAAGCCCCCCGGCGGCCACGGCCTCGCCCACCACCCCGTCGCCCACCACCCCGTCGCCCACCACCGCGCGGCCTGTTCCCGCAGGTTGTCGGCGATCAGCGCGACACCGATGACGAGACTTCCGACGGCGAGCGCCGGGAACAGCACCGTCCACCAGCCCTGCTGGAGGAAGACCCGGTTGTCGGCCACGGAGGCCCCCCACTCCGGGGATCCCGGTGGCTGGCCGAGTCCGAGAAAGGACAGGGTCGAGGCGGCGAAGACCGCGTCGCCCAGCCTCGACGTCGCCTCGACCAGCACGGTTCCGGTCACGTTGGGCAGCACCTCCCGCCACAGCAGCGACCAGAACGGCTCGCCACGCAGCCGGGCGGCCTCGACATAGGGCTTCTCCCGCTCGACCAGCACGGCCGCCCGCACGCTGCGGGTCACGATCGGGACGAAGAACGTTCCGATGACCAGGACGAGGGTGGTCGTCGAGCGGCCCACAAGTGCCACCACCACCACGGCCGCGACCAGATTCGGGAAGACAGCGAGCACATCGACGACCCGCATCACGATCTCGTCGAACAGGCCGCGCCGCGCGCCGCATACGAGCCCGAGCAGGCTTCCGACCGCCACCCCGAGCGCGGTCGCCAGCGGAGCGACCTCGAGCACCGGGCGGGCTCCTGCCATCACCCGCGACAGCACGTCCCGGCCGAACTGGTCGGTGCCGAACAGGTGCCCGCCGCCCGGCCCCAGCATCCGCTGGGACGGATGCTGGGCCATCGGATCCGCCGGCGCCAGCTGCGGCCAGAACACCGCGACGACGACCCAGCCGACCAGCAGGAACGCGCCGACCACGAAGCCAGCCCGGAAGCCAGCCCGGAAGCCGACCGTGACGCTCGCCGCGGAATCCACCGCGGTGTCGTTCACCGCGCCCCCTCCCCACCCGTACGCGCGGATCGAGCAGCGTGTACACCAGGTCTGCGACGACGTAGATGCCCATCCCCACCGCGCCGAGCACGATCGCGCCGGCCTGCAGGGTCGGCACGTCCTTACTGGTCGCCGACGACAGCAGCAGGTCGCCGATGCCCTGGTAGCCGAACAGCAGCTCGACGGTCACCAGTCCCGCGAGCAGGAACTGCAGCTGCACGGCGAGCGCGCTCGTCGCCGGCACCAGCGAGTTGCGCAGCACGTGCCCGCGCACGAGCTGCGCCTCGGACATGCCACGCACCCGCATTGCCCGGATGAACGGGCTGGCGAGGACCGCGACCGTGCTCGCCCGCACGTGCCTGGCGACATAGCCGGTGCACAGCAGGACCAGGCAGACTGCGGGCAGCAGCAGATGCCGGATCAAGGTCAGCGGACCGGCCCCCGGCGGTGCCTGCGCCGACGAGGGCAGCCAGTGCAGCTTCACGCTGAAGAGGACCAGCAACACGACGCCGGTGACGAACTCGGGAACGGCACCGCGGCTCAGGCCTGTGACGCTGAGGATCCGGTCGGTCAGCCGCCCCTCGCGCAATCCCGCCGCAAGGCCGAGCGCCAGCGCGACAGGGACCAGCAGGACGAAGGCGAGCAGGGCAAGCGTCGCGCTGTCGAGCAGACGCTCGATCACTAGCGGGCGGACGTCGGCTCCGAGCGTGTAGAAGCGCCCCCAGTCACCGGTGGCGAACCCACCCAGCCAGTGCAGGTAGCGGGGCACCAGCGGCTCGTCGAGACGCAACTGGTGGCGCAGCGCGTCCACCGACGCCTGGCTGGCCTCCCGGCCCAACACGACGCGCGCCACGTCGCCGGGGATCAGTTCGGTGGCGATGAACACCAGGAAGCTGACCGCCAGCATGGTGACGGGGATCGTCGCCAGCCGCCGGGCCAGGAAACGCACCATGCCGGATCAGGCCCGGCTCACGGTTGTCAGGTCGAGGAAGGCCGACGGGTGGGCGCGTAGCCCCCTGACCCGGTCGGACCGGTAGGCCCGGACGGCCCCGGACCACACGGTGATGATGACCGGCACGTCCTCGTGAAGGGCCCGCGCGATGATCTCGGCCTGCTTCTTCCGCTCGGCGGGGTCGGTCGCGGCGTCGTAGGCGTCGGCCGCGGCGTCCAGGGCGGGGTTGGCGTACTTCGAACCGTTCCAGACCGCGTGGCTCTTCACCATCGGGATGATGAACTGGCTTGGCGTCGGGCGGCCCACCCAGCCGACGAGGTTCGCGGTGGTGAACAGCCAGGGGGTGTCGGTCTCCTGGTTGCCGCCGTAGAACGCATCGGAGGTCTGCTGGTCGAGATCGACCGTGATCCCCACCTGCTTGAGCTGGTCCTGGATGACCAGCGCGTAGGCCTTGTTCGGGGCGCCGAAACTGAGAGTGAACCGCAGGTTCTCGACCCCCGCGGCGGACAGCAGCGACCGGGCCTTCGCCGCGTCCTTCGCGCGTTGCGCGAGGTCCTTCGGGGCGGCCGCGAACGCGGGCGCGAGAAGGTGGTCGTTGCCGAGGACGCCGACCCCGTTGTAGACGGAGGCGAGGACACCCGGCCGGTCCAACGCGTAGGCGATGGCCTGCCGGACCTCCTTCTTCGTGAACGGTGGCTTGTCGACGCGCAGGGTGAACGCGGTCAGGCTGGTACCGCTGACCTTGTCGACGGCGATGGAGTTGCTTCCGGCGATCGGGACGACAAGGTCGGCCTCGGACAGGATCTGCGCGTCGATGGCGCCGCTCTGCAATGCCAGCAGGTCGGCCTGGGCGTCCTTGTGGAAGGTCACCTTGACGCCGTCGAGGTAGGGCTTGCCGGCGTCCCGGTACTTCGGGTTGCGGCGCAGCGAGGCTCCCTGGCCGACGTCGTAGGAGTCGAGCCGGAACGGCCCGGTGCCGATCGCCTTCGTGGCGAACGTGCCGACCTTGTAGTCGCTCTTGAGCACGACCGCGTTGTAGTTGCCCGCGGAGACCAGGTAAGGGAAGTCGGAGAACGGCCGCTCGAGGTGGAAAACCACCGTGTCCGCCCCCGACACCGCCACGCCGCCGGCCTTGAGGACTGACGCGAAGGCGGACAGGGCAGCGGACTTGTTCGCCGGGTCCAGCAGCCGGTCGAACGACGCCTTCACGGTCGGCGCGTCCAGCGGGGTGCCGTCGGAGAAGAGCACGCCCTTGCGCAACGTGAACGACCAGGTGCGTCCCGCGTCGGACGACGTCCACCCGGTCGCGAGCTGAGGGCGGAGCTGGAAGTCCGGATCGAGCCAGATCAGGTACTCGGCGACGAGCTGGACCAGCGCGATCACGGTGCCGTCGTACATGGTCACCGGGTCCAGCGCGGTGGGCGGCGTCGGAGCCCCCAGGGTGATCAGGCCGCCGCGCCGGCCTCCCGCGGCGCCCGACGCGCCGGCCGCGCCCGTGTCCGCGCTGGATCCGGAGCTGCCGCAGGCCGCGAGGAACGCGGCGATGCCGCCCGCACGGGATGCTCGGCGGCGGAGGACGTCCGATTCCCGGCAAGGTCGATCGGGGAAGTCGGAAATGACGACATGGATATGGATCCTTTGCGTGATGAACGAGGAGGACGAACGAGGAGGAGGAAGAGGAGGACAGGCGTCGCACCGCGATGGTCGCGACGTGGAAGTGTGAAGTGTGGGTCAGCGCCCGATCACGCGAACGACACGTGCCCGTCCAGAAAATCGGCGATCGGATCCGACACCCGACCGCGGCAATTATCCGGGAGAAGGACCGTCAAAATCTGGAGGAAATTTTCGGAAACAATGTTGACCGCTAAATCCACGCGACGTGCGGCCAGCTCGTTCTCCCCGTCAGCGACAACACAGGGAGCTTGCGACGCGGCGGAGGTCGAGATACCTCCGGGCAACAAATGCCCACTTCAACATCACACTCTGACCATAGC
>NZ_CDWRCL010000188.1:0-7966 GCF_977927575.1 Frankia sp. CcCS3 | reverse complement strand
GGCCACCACCGGGCCGAGCGCCGCGGGGGGTTCCGCGGGGACCGGGCGCCCGCGGCGGACCGAGGGCGACGAGCTGGTGGTCGGGCGCAACGCGGTGGTCGAGGCGCTGCGGGCCGGGGTGCCGTCGTCGACCCTTTTCATCGCCGGCGGGCTGGACTTCGACGAGCGGCTCGCCGACGCCCGCCGACTCGCCGGGCGGGCCGGGATCGCCGTGGCCGACGTCGGCCGCACGGATCTCGACCGGATGTGTGGCACCGCTCCGCATCAGGGTCTCGTCCTCGTGGTACCGCCGTTCCGGTATGCCCATCCGGATGATCTCCTCGCCCGCGCGCGCTCGTCCCCCCCCGGTCTGCTGCTGGCGCTGGACGGGGTCACCGATCCCCGCAACCTCGGGGCTGTGGTGCGCTCGGCCGCCGCCTTCGGTGCCCATGGCGTCGTCGTTCCGGAGCGTAGGGCCGCCGGCATGACCGCCGCGGCCTGGAAGACCTCGGCGGGGGCCGCCGCCCGGCTGCCGGTGGCGCGCGCCACCAACCTGGCCCGCACGCTCGTCTCCTACGCGGCGGGCGGCCAGTTCGTCGTCGGTCTGGCCGTGGGCGGCGAGGTGAGCATCGACGAGCTCACGATGGCGACCGACCCACTCGTCCTGGTGATCGGCTCCGAGGGACGCGGGTTGTCCAGGCTGGTCGAGCATCGCTGCGACGTGAGGGTCCGGATCCCCATGGCGGGTGCGGTGGAGTCCCTCAACGCGGGGGTGGCCGCTGGGATCACGCTGGCCGAGATCGCCCGCCGCCGTCGGATCGGCTGAGCCGGCCGATCGGTGGGTCCGCCGGGTCTCCGCCGCCGGGCGGGGCTGCGGAAGTTGACCTGGCCGGCTTCGCCGTGACCGGGAAACCGTGACCGGGAAACGTAGCGCGCAGCCCCGTGTCCCGGAGGGGACACGGGGCTGCTGGCCGCGCGCCGATCAGTACCGGCCGGGCGCGGACAGTGAAAGCTGGCGCGGGAAGTCGGGCAGCTCAGATCTTGTGACCCCAGCACGGCTTCGATGCGTACCAGGGGCTCGTCCCCTGCTGGGCGTACAGGATGCGGGCGCGGTGCCACTGCTCGGCGACGCTGGCGTGCTGCGGCAGACCCTTGCCGCCGACCCCGCGCCAAGTGCTGGGCAGGAACTGGAACAGCCCGCCGGCGCCGATGGAGTTGACCACGCGCGGGTTTCCCCCGGACTCACACGGAATCACCTTGGAGAGGAAGCGGTCGGCATTCGTCGACGCGCTGGCCGGCTGGGACAGCGCGAGGCCACCGCCGATCGAGGCCGTGAGAGTGGTGGCGGCGATCAAGGCCCGGGAACCGAGCCTGATGCGGTTGAGGCCACGAGCGAGCGAACGAGCGTTGGACATTGAGTTGCCCTTCCCCACGCCTGCGAGGTGAGCTGTCGGGTTCGGGCTGGGAATGCCCGGCCGCGCATCGCGGCTTCACCCCGAGAACGCCTTTTCGTGGCGCCCGGAATTGGTTCCCCCGCTCCTGCCGAAGGTTTGATTCTCGTCGAGCGGGGGCAGGATTCGGCGTGCCGCCCGACGCATGCCATCAGGTGACGGCACGGCAATGAACATAGCTGAGAGCGACCCAGGAAAAACAAGAGTACGTGAGGATGAACACAGTGCATCCTGTTTACTTGTCCCGATCTTTTTAATGGTGTTTCGTGCCCGCGTGCGCGCCCGATTCTAGAGGTTGTCCAGCGGGCTGGAAATCCCTAGTCCGTAGCTGGGTCGTCACGTTGACGGTAAACAATACGCGGTGCGTGGAGAAACTGTTCCGCCGTGTGGTGATCAAGCCTCCGCTACCCGCTGCCGGCAATCTCTAACCAGGATCTGGAAAAATCTGTGCCGGCGTTCCGGCGGGCCCGCACCTATCGCCCGCTTTCCGGACTATACGGCACGAGGGAATCATGTCATATGTCGGATCTACCAGTCGGTGCCGGACACCCGGTCCCGGCGCTGCGTCGCCGCCAGCCGCCAGCCGCCAGCCGTCATGCCGCCCGCGAGGCGGGTGCGTTCGGGTCGGTCAGCGGTTGTAGGACCAGGCCGAGCCGGTACCCCGGTACTGCTCCACCGGGATCGGTGTGGTTCCGGCCCGCATCCGATCCGTGTAGAGCTGACCGTGCAGGTGGTCGATCTCGTGGGCGACAAGCCGCGCCAGCCCCTGCCGATAGACGGTGATGTGCCGGTTGCCGTCGATATCGGTGTGTTCGACGTGCAGCTCCAGCGGCCGGGGGACGAGGCCACGAACGTCAAAGAAGCTCAGGCAGCCCTCGTACTGCTCGTCGGTCTCCCGGGAGGTTTCGATGACGCTGGGGTTGAGCAGCGTGAGCGTGTCGCCGCCCGGGGTACGCACGATCGCCGCGGCGCGGTTGATGCCGACCTGCGGCGCGGCGATGCCCATGCCCTTGCCGAAGGTGTGCAGGGCGGATACCCGTTCGAGGGCGGAGGACAGCTCGGCGACGACCCGACGCGCGTCCTCGGCCTCGTCGGGCAGGGCGAACGGGCGGGCCGACTGCCGCAGGATCGCCTCACCCTCCTGCACGATGCCAACGGCCGCCATCTGATCGCTGGGACGTGTTCCGGTCTCCGCGGCCGGATCACGTTCCGGCACGGTGGCCCGGAAGTTCCATTCCAGCCGGTAGCGGGCGTGCAGCGGCGGCTCGGTGGTCGACCAGGTGAAGATCCGCCGGTCGCCGGAGTCGGTGCGGGCGATTGCGGTCCGGAACGGGAAGGCATCGGCGGTCATCGACGTCTCCATGCCCCAGACCACGGGATCCAGCTCGGCCGGAAAGTCCAGCTGCACCGAGAGGAAACTCGTCGGTACCCGCACGGCACGCTGGAACCACGGCCCCCACTTCTCCCTGCTCACCTGGTAGCTGTAGTTGATCCATGCCGATTCGCCGGGATAGAGCGGAAATCGCCCTCGACTGTTCTCGAAGAGCAGCCAGACCTCCTTGAGCGCGTCCCAGTCGGTCTTGACCTGCCAGGCCATCTGCTCGCCGCCGCAGTGTGCGCTGAGCTGGAGGTCCTCCCAGCGCAGTGGATCGGATCGGTACAACCGCGCGGAGCGTTCCGGATCTCCCGGGAACCGGTCAACCGATATCCGCATCAGATACCGGGTGACCGGTTCGCTGCCGGCGTTGAGAAGACGTCTTCGCTGGTGGGCGACGTACATGCTGTCGTCGTAGTCGTAGCGGAGTTCGGCCCGGTCCTCCTCGACGACCAGGCCCCCCGGTCCGGGGGGACCCGGCCCGGGCTCTCGGCGACGACGGGCCCGGGGGCCGGGGCCGGGTCGACGGAGGGGGTCGCGACGTGGGCCACCGGCGTCGGGCCGGGTCCGGCCGGAACCGTCGGCGGCCCGGGCGGCTCGCGCACGTCCCGTGCCGCCTCCCACGGCCGTGCGGCCAGGTGGAAATAACTACCCGGGATACGCAGCGCGTCGGCGATGCGTTCGATCAGGGAGAGCCGGGCGATGCGGTCCTCGCCCTGCATGATCCGGCTGACTCTGCTCTGGCTGAGCCCTTCCACCGGCGAGGCGATGCGATTCTGACTGGCACCGTCATATTTCTTCATCAGCCGGAACACCGCGCGGAAGTCTCGCGTCGCACACGCCGCCCGGAAGTTCTCCCGGGCCAGCAGCTTGGGCGATACCCGGTAAGGTCCAGATTCGTACGACATCGAAACGGCCTTCCATGTCGGTACGGTCGGTGAAGGCCGGAGTGAAATCGGGCGATCAGTCCTCCGTCAGTCGACACATCAGGATAACGACGCCATGCCAAACGGGCACAGATGTTCGGCTGAATGCTCGACTGTCGGATATCCGACAGCACGGGCTCGGCGGTTTCCCGGGTCTTCCCGGGTCTTCGCGGTGTATGGCGGATGTCGTGTCTGACTCCTTGCGGACAGCGACGGCTGCTGGTGGCGTGCTGTCGCCGCTGGCCGGGGTGATGTCACGGACGCCACCTAGGAGCCGGGCCGTAGATAGGTGAAGTCTTCCCCTCCAGCGCCCGGTTGCCTGTGGCGCAGACGACGACATCCGCGCGGCCCATACGAGAAAGGCATGCCTGACTGACGTTTCCGGATCCCGGTCGCCCGCGTCAGTCTTGGCGGCAGGCCGGTCCCGCCCCGCGTCGAGCCGCGACCTCCGCCGGGCGGGGCCGGCGTGACGGCGAGCCGCAGCCGGGCGTGACGCCCGAGACCTCCGGGAGGGGTCCGTGGACAGGTGGCCCTGCCCTGCCCAAGCAGGGCCACCCTCGGCCTTTGCCCGAGTCCGGGGAGCCCGCCGAACCGACGGGCCCGGCCGCGCTTGAGCCGACCGTCGCGACCACACCCCGGGGATTCGACCGCTGGGCGGTCACGGTGGCGGCCGGTTCCGACCCGAGGGGGAGGCCTTCCGCGCAGTCGGGCGCATGCCCGCGCCGCTCCTCCGTTACAGGATTTCGATCACAGCGAGGTGCGGAACGGACCAGTCACCTCGTAGGTGATGCCGCCGCTGCTGGAACCCGAGGTGCCGCGCTGGGAGGAGAAGTACAGCCGGTTACCAGCCGGGTTGAACGCCGGTCCGGTGATCTCCGAGGAGCTCTGGCCAGTGATGCGCAGGAAGGGGGCAACGATGTCGCCGGGGGTGATGATGCAGATCTCCATGTTGCCGCCGTCCTCGGCGACGTAGAGGTCACCGACGGCGGCGACGGTGATGTTGTCGACACCGGTCAGCGGGGCGCCGGAGACGTTGTCGTCGTAGACGATCGCCAGGGTGTTGGCCGCCGCGTCGTAGGCCCACACCCGGTTGTCGCCCTTGGTGGTGAAGTAGCACTTGCCGGCCGAGTACCAGGCGCCCTCGCCGCCGTTGAACAGCTTGGCGCCCGAGACCTGGTCGCGGGTGGGTGTGGGGCTGCCGTCGGGGTCGGGCACGTTTGCCCAAGACAGCACGCCGGAGACCTCCTTGAGTACCTGCAGGGTGCCGGAAGACAGGTTGCCCCAGGTGGTGGGCACAAACCGGTAGAAACACCCGTCGGACGCGTCCTCGGTCAGGTAGATCATCTTCCGGTCCGGGTCGGCGGCAGCAGCCTCATGGTTGAATCGGCCCATCGCGGCCCGCCGGACAGCCGCGTTGACCCCCCCACGGGTCGGTCTCGTACACGTAGCCGGTGCTGGTCTCCTCACACGACAGCCAGGTGTTCCACGGGGTGGTCCCGCCCGCGCAGTTGCGGTTGGTGCCGGACAGGATGCTGTAGGCGCCAATGATGTTGGCGTTGCTGTTGAACTTCACGGCACTCACGCCGCCGCCGCTGCCTACCTCGGCGTTGGACACATAGATCCAGCCCGTGCCGTTGGCGAAGCAGGCGCCGCCGTCCGGGGCCCTGTGCCAGGTGTAGCTGGTGCCCGACACGGTCTGGGTGGATCGGGCGATCACCCGGCTGGTGAAGCCTGACGGCAACATGATTCCGTTGGCGTCGGCTGACTGCAGCGGCCCGTAGGGGCTGTTACCCGGTACCGCGCCGGGTAGGCCACGGCCGCTGCGCGCCACAGCGAGCCACTGAAGGCCGCCGCGCCGACGCTAACAAGACCGGTCCGAAGGAGAGTTCGACGATCCATTCCTGCTCCCATCTCCACGTGAGGATGCCGCGCTCGCCCGAGCGTCTCCGCCCGAGCCGCAGTATTCCGTGCCGCCGGCAATCTAACGTACGGTGAGAAAATACGACAGAATCGTGGCGTGAACATTGTGAAACCGGCTGGACAACAATATCAACGTAGAGTCAAGATCGACCCGGTAATTATTCGAGCTGAAATCTTACCCAATGTTCGATGTAATTCGGATGTTGCGGTGGGGGCTGGCCTTGTGCGGTCGCGTCGGAGAGGGCGCTGGTTACTCACGTGGAACGGGTCGACGACCAGGCGGGCGTGCGGCAGAGTCCCAGCGAGGCCTGGCGATCCGTTCAGCCCTCGCCGGTGAAGTGCAGGGTGACGCGATGCCGGTCCGACGGCCAGGCGGGCACCTGGAGAACGTCCCGGTGGGCCGTTTTTCCCCGCGGCTTCATCGCGACTTCGACCGAACGCTCACCCGCCGGGATGAACACATCTACGCCGGTAATGAAGCCGATCCCGAAATACGCCGGAATCGGCATCATGAGGTGGGTGACGCCATCGGAATTCTGGTCGAACAGGTAGACGCCCAGGGCCATTTTGAACCGGGGTGCGTTGGCGGCATTCAGCACGTTCTTCCCATCGATGCTGAGGACGTCGTCGGCGTCCCCCTGGTCCCCCCACCATTCGAGCGAGCGTTCGACGACCAGGCCGGTGTGCCCGGGACCGGTCTCCATCCCGCCGCCGATCTCCTTGCCCGGCTGGCTTGTCAGCAGGCGTACGAGGTGATCGTCGCGGCGGAACGGCTGGTAGTAGAAGTGGTGGTCGGGTTCCCCGCCGCGTACGATTACGAACTCGTAGGTGGAGGCGCCGTCACCCCGGAACGGACCCCAGGATCCGTCGCCGGAGAGGTGGAAATAACCTTTGAGGCTGTTCGCCCCCCGCCGGCCCGTCCGTGGGTCGACCCGGTGAACCTCCAGTCTGGCGTCCCGCACACCGACATTCATCGGATAGAGCAGGGCTCGGCCGGAGATCTCGATCGGGCCCTGCTTCGGCACCACGCCGGTCGTGTGCGGAGTGGTTCCGGTGAGGAACCGGTACATCTCCCTGAAGGTGGCCGCCGAGGTCAGGAGTTGGGCGCGGTCCTGGTCGACGAACCGCACGTTGGCGGCCCCCTCGACGCGCCGGGTCGGATCGTTCTCGCCCCAGACCGCCAGGGTGGGCACCCCGGCCGGGGGTCTGCGCGAGCGAGCCTCCGACAGTGACGTAGTGCGCGACCCGGTTCGCCCGGTCGGACGAGCTGGTCAGGTACCGCTCGCTCAACGCGGCGCCCTCGAGATGTGCCACCAGATCGAGCTTCTTCGCCCCGGTCGCCTTGAGGACACTGGCGATCTTCGCATCGAGGTTCGGGAGGACCTCCTTGACGGGGTTGGCCGAGGACGACGCGTCGTAGTCGAAGGCCTCGACGTGGTCGACGGGATAGCCGTTTGCGGTGAATCGTTGCGCCGGTGTCTCGAAGAGGCTGCCCGACCCGAGGCTGCCGTGCACGAACAGGATCGGGAGGCGAGAGGCATCCGGGGCGGCGTCCGCGGCGTCCGCCAGCTCCCGCGCGAGCGCCGGGGAGCGTCCTGCGCCGGGCTCCGTGCCGCCACTGCCGGAACAGGCGACCGCCAGTCCGGCGATGGCAAGCGCGTTCAGCAGGTGGAAGCAACGGCGGCGAGCCACTCGACGTCCCTTTCCCTCGGGATATCCGACGGCCACGCACCGGGCCACCGTCAGCATTTCTCCGGTCGGTTACACTTCGGTAACGGCGCACCACTGGATCGGACGTTCTCCGCGTCCGACGCATCTCTGGCCAGAGCACAGTACATCGGGCCAGCGCACAGGACGGCCAGGCCCGCGTGAGCTTCGGTGCGGACGCGGCCGTGCCCCTGGTCAAAAACAAGGTGCGGGCCCGGCCAGTCGCCTGTCATCATCTCGGCGTGGACAGCGCGGCCGGCGGGGTTCCGCATCAGGAGGTGCGGTCGCCTGGCATCGGTTCCCGGGGCACCGGTCAAAACGGCACCGGCCCGGACGGCACCGGCCCGGACGGTGTCGGCACCGCCGTGGACAACCTCGTTTCCCGCCGGGTGGAGCGGCAGGCCGCCCTGCGTTCCTATCTGCGTTTCGTCGCGACCTTCAAGGGGCCGGCTCTCCTGGTCGTCGGTGTCTTCGTCCTGTCCAACAGCCTGCTCGCCGTGATACCGGTCTTCATCGGCCTTTTCGTGCAGGCTCTCGCCGCCGCCCCGGTACAGACCCACGACGCGTACCTGTACGCCGGCGTCCTTCTCGCATGCAACATCGGGGGT
>NZ_CDWRCL010000187.1:0-7977 GCF_977927575.1 Frankia sp. CcCS3 | reverse complement strand
GGCGAGCCTCGTCCCGCCCGCGCGGTACCGGCGCCGACCCCCCGGGCGGGGCCGAGGGCTTCGTGGGCATCGCCGACGCGACGGGCCCCGCGCCCGGGGCGACGCCCCCCGGCGCGGCCGCTGCGTGATCGGCGGGATCTTCGGACACACCGCTCCCGATGGTCGGCACCTCTCCTACCCGACCACTCTACGACCCCGGGTCCCGACGATGAACCGGCCGCGCGGCGAAGGGCCGAGCCGGGGACGGGACCACTCGTCCCGTTGAGCTACGCTCATGGGCAGCGGTACGGCGTGGACGGGGACGAGTAGCGGCGGGCGCAGCCCAAGCGAGCCGGGGTCGGTGGAAGCCCGGTGGCCAGCGCGTCGCGAAGATCACCCCCGAGCCGCCGGAAGAACGGGATCCGGTCGACCATCGGGTCCCCAGTAGATCCGGCCACCGCGAGGACAACGAGGGGCCATCCCTCGGCCCGATCCGGCCGAGCGGGTGTGCAAGGAGGGTGGTACCGCGGTACCCCCGGTCCGGGCAGGACAGGCGGCCGGCGCATCGGCCGGATGGTCACGCCCGGGGCCGGTGAGGCGTCGTCCCTCCGTTGGAGAGCCAGCCCGACGGAGATCACGACTATGGAGACCGAGTCCCCACGATGAGCACCCCCCTGCGGCATCCCACCTTCGCTCCGCTGCCCGCCCAGGTGGACCTGCCCGCCCTGGAGCGGGAGACGTTGGCCCGCTGGCGCGACACCAAGGTGTTCCACCGTTCGTTGGAGGCCACCGCGGACCGCCCGCTGTGGGTTTTCTACGAGGGCCCGCCCACCGCCAACGGCAGGCCGGGGGCGCATCACGTGGAGGCCAGGGTCTTCAAGGACCTGTTCCCCCGCTACCGGACGATGAAGGGCTACCACGTTCCCCGGCGGGCCGGCTGGGACTGCCACGGGCTGCCCGTCGAGCTCGCGGTCGAGAAGGAGCTCGGCTTCACCAGCAAAAACGACATCGAGGCGTTCGGCATCGCCGAGTTCAACGCCCGGTGCCGCGAGTCGGTGCTGCGCCATGTCGCGGACTTCTCCGCGATGACCGAGCGGATGGGCTACTGGGTCGACCTCGAGGGCGCCTACCGCACCATGGACACCAGCTACGTCGAGAGCGTCTGGTGGTCGCTCAAGCAGATCTTCGACCAGGGCCTGCTGGTCGAGGACTTCCGGGTCACCCCGTACTGCCCGCGCGACGAGACGCCGCTTAGCGACCACGAGGTGTCCCAGGGCTACTCGGACGTCGACGACCCCTCGGTCTACGTCCGTTTCCCGCTCGTCGCCGACGCCCTCGGCCTCGCCGGGCAGGGCGCGCAGCTGCTGGTCTGGACGACGACCCCGTGGACACTGGTGTCGAACACGGCGGTGGCCGTTCACCCGGAGGTGGAGTACGTCCTGGCCCGCGCGGGGGATGGGGAGTTGTTCGTCGTCGCCGAACCACTGGTCACCGCGGCCCTCGGCGAGGACGCCGAGATCGTCGAGCGGTTCCGCGGGGCGGAGCTGGCCGGTGCCCGCTACACCCGCCCGTTCGAACTGCTGGCGGCGGAGCGGTTCGCGGCCGGCACCGGCGTCCCGCACTCGGTCGTGCTCGCCGACTACGTGACGACCACGGACGGCACGGGCCTGGTCCACCAGGCGCCGGCGTTCGGCGCGGAGGACCTGGCGGTCTGCCGGGCGAGCGGGCTGCCGGTGGTGAACCCGATCGGGACGGGCGGCCGCTTCCTCGCCGACGTCCCCTTGGTCGGCGGGATGTTCTTCAAGGATGCCGACGCGCCGCTGACCGCCGACCTGCGCGCACGGGGCCGGCTGTGGCGGGCGTCGACGTATACGCACAGCTACCCGCACTGCTGGCGCTGCCACACACCGTTGATCTACTATCCGCTGCCGTCCTGGTACATCCGGACCACCGCCATCCGCGACGAGCTGCTGGCGCAGAACGAGCGGACGACCTGGCACCCCGAGCGAATCAGGACCGGTCGGTACGGCGAGTGGCTGCGCGGCAACGTCGACTGGGCGCTGTCCCGCAACCGATACTGGGGGACACCGTTGCCGGTCTGGCGCTGCGACGACGACCCCACCCATCTGGTGTGCGTCGGGTCACTCGCCGAGCTCTCCGAGCTCGCCGGGCGGAACCTGGCCGACCTCGACCCGCACCGCCCGTTCGTCGATGAGGTCACCGGGACCTGCCCGACCTGCGGCGGCGTCTCGCACCGGGTGCCCGAGGTGATCGACGTCTGGTACGACAGCGGCGCGATGCCGTTCGCCCAGTGGGGTGCCCCGCACCACAACCTCGAGGAGTTCACCCGGCAGTACCCGGCGCAGTACATCTGCGAGGCGATCGACCAGACCCGCGGCTGGTTCTACACGATGATGGCGGTCGGCACGCTGGTGTTCGGCCGCTCCTCCTATGAGACGGTGCTCTGCCTCGGCCTGCTCCTGGACGCCGACGGCCGCAAGATGAGCAAGCATCTCGGCAACGTGCTCGATCCCTTCGAGCTGTTCGAGCGGCACGGCGCGGACGCGGTCCGCTGGCTGATGCTCGCCGGCGGCTCGCCGTGGGCGGACCGCCGGATGAGTCACGAGGCGATCGAGGACATCGTCCGCAAGGTCCTGCTCACCTACTGGAACACCGCGTCGTTCTTCGCCCTCTATGCCGGGGCGGCCGGCTGGCGGCCGGGCGCGAGCCCAGGCGCGGGCGCGACACCGCCGGCCCGGCGGCACGTGCTGGACCGCTGGGCGCTGTCCGAGCTCGCGGCCACCGTCGCCGAGGTGGACGAGGCGCTGGAGAACTTCGACTCGCTGCGGGCCGGGCGGCGGATCGCCCGGTTCGTCGACGACCTGTCCAACTGGTACGTCCGCCGGTCCCGCCGCCGGTTCTGGGCCGGCGACGCCGATGCCCTGGACACCCTGCACACCTGCCTGGACGCACTGACCCGAGTGATGGCGCCGTTCACACCGTTCCTCACCGACTGGCTGTGGTCACAGCTGTTCGCCGACGCCTCCCCGCAGACCCCCGACTCGGTGCACCTTGCCGCCTGGCCCGAGCTCCCCGGGGGGCTGCACACGCCGGAGCTCTCGGAGCAGATGGATCTCGTCCGGCGGATCGTGGAACTCGGCCGTGCCGCCCGGGCCGCCAGCGGGATGCGCACCCGCCAGCCGTTGCCGCGGGCGGTCATCGGCGCGAGTGCCTTCGACGAGCTCTCCCCCGAGCTGATCGCGCAGATCACCGAGGAGCTCAACGTGACCACGGTGGAGCCGGCGACCTCGGAGGTCGTCGACATCTCGGTGAAGCCGAACTTCCGGGCCCTGGGGCGGCGCTTCGGCAGGAACACCAAGGCGGTCGCCGCGGCCATCGCGGCCGCCGGTCCTCCCGTCAACGGACGGCTCACCGTCACCGTCGACGGGGAGGAGGCCGAGCTGTCCGGGGACGAGCTGATCATCACAGAGACGCCGCGGCAGGGCTGGGCGGTCACCGCCGAGTCCGGGCTCTCCGTCGCCCTCGACCTGGAGATCTCCCCGGAGCTCGCCCGCGCCGGGCTCGCCCGCGACGTCGTCCGGGTGCTCCAGGACGCGCGCAAGGCGGCAGGGCTGGAGATCACCGACCGGGTGGACGTCTCCTGGGCGGCGACGCGCGAGGAGACCGCACTCGCGCTGCGTACCCACGGTCAGACGGTGGCCGAGGAGGTGCTGGCGGTCTCCTTCACCGAGGTGGCCCGCACGGAGCTGCCTGCGGCGCAGCCGCGGGAGGCGGAAGCCCGCTCGGCGGCCGAGGAGCTGGGCCTGGCGTTCACGCTCACCCGGCACGAGACGACCGGCGGCTGAGACCGAGGCCCGAGGTCAGCGAGAGGCCCGGCGTACTGCTCCCGCCGGGAGCAGCGCCGCGGCGACCAGCGTCAAGATCAGGGACGCATAGACGAAACCGCTGCCGGCAAGGATGCCGACCACCGCAAGAACCGTACACAAAGCAAGAACTGCTCCACAAAGCGTCAGCATCTCTCGATCACCCCATCACGAGACCGCCCGTCGGCTCCGGCCCCGTCCGCGCCGGTGCCGAGGGCCACGCCAGACTCGCCGAGGGCCGCGCAGCGGATGATCAGAACTCCTGCATTCCCGGGGCGTCCCGCCGGGTGGCGTCCATGTCCGGCCGGCCGTGACCGTTGTCGCGGGCCATGGCGGCGCCGGCGGGCAGGGGCGGACCGGGCGAGAAGGTCGGCTGGTGGGCGGGGTTCTGCGGGGCGCCACTGGGCCCCATGCCCACCGCGGGCGGCGTGGGTCCACCACCCGGGTTGAGGCCCGGTCGCGGTGGCCCGCCGGCACCGACGGCCGGCTGAGTCGGCATGCCGTCCAGGTCCCGCAGCTGCATCTCCAGGTAGGCCCGCAGCCGAGTACGGTACTCCCGCTCGAACGCCCGAAGCTGCTCGACCTGGCCCTCGAGGCGACGCTTGTCGTCCTCCAAGCCGCCGAGCTGCTCGGCCACGTGCGCCCGGGCCTCACCAATGATGCGGTCCGCGTCCGCCCTCGCCTCGCGGCGGGCGCGTTCAGACTCCGCGCGCGCCTCGCGCAGCGCCTCGTCCGCCGTGCGCTGGGCCAGCACGAGGGTACGGGCGACCCGCTGCTCGATGTCGGCCTCCACCTGCGGGTTACCGCCGGCCCGGGCGGGCGGTCCGGAGGTACCCACCGCTGAGATCACCGTTGTGGGGGCGCCGCCCTGCTGCGGCCCCTGCGGCCCGGTGGGCTGCGGCTGCTGGCCCCGTTCCCGGGCGGCCTGGGCGGCCTGGGCCTGCGCCTGGGCGATCTGGCGACGCGCCTCGTCGAGCTGGCGGCGCAGGCCCTGGTTCTCCTCGAGGATCTGCGCGGGCACGCCCGGACCACCACCGCCGGAACGCCGGGCCTCGTCGAGCTGCCGGCGCAGGTCGCTGTTCTCGTCCAGCAGCCGCGTCAGCTCCGCCTCGACCTCGTCGAGGAAGGTGTCGACCTCATCCTCGTTGTAGCCCGTGCGAAACCTCGTCGGGCTGAAGACCTTGTTCTGAACGTCCTGTGGTGTCAGAGCCACGTCGCCTCCTCGTGCGGCATCGCCGCTCCCCGAAGAGAGGGCGGTCTGCGGGCAGTCTGCCGCGCCCGCGCTCGCGGTGTGCACAACAACCCCGTCACAGCCTCTGCGCATAGCTTCGAAGCACAATGATCACCAGGAAGAGCAGCAGGAACCCGAGGTCAAGCGCAACGCTACCCACTCGCAACGGCGGAAGAAATCGCCGGATGAATCGTAACGGAGGGTCAGTTGCCATGTACACAATCTCGAAGACCAGTACCAGGGGGCCGGTCGGGCGGAACGATCGGCTGAGGGCAAGAACCAGATCGATGATCCATCGCGCTATCAGGAGCAACAGATAGACCGTCAGCACCCAAAAGATCAAGCTACCTACTGTGCTGATGGCGCTCTCTCCTGAGGAACGGGGGGAACGTGATCACATTCCCTGGCTATGACTGGTTGTAGAACCCACCCTCACGGATGCGTCGCTTGTCCGTCTCGGTGACCTCGACATTGTGCGGCGAGAGCAGGAAGACCTTGTTGGTCACCTTCTCGAGGTCGCCCCGCAGGCCGAAGATCAGACCCGCGGCGAAGTCGACCAGCCGCTTGGCGTCGGCATCGTCCATGTCAGTGAGGTTCATGATAACGGGTGTCCCGTCCCTGAACTCCTCGCCGATCTGGCGCGCCTCATTGTAGCTGCGTGGCTGAAGCGTGGTGATCCGGTAGGGGTGCGGCTCCTCCACCGCGGCCACCCTGCGCATCGGCACGGGACCGGCGGGACGCAACGGTTCGACCGGTGGACGTCGCGGCATGGCGACCGGCTCCTCACGTGCGTCTATCCGATGGACCGTACGGTCCATCGGAACCGGTTCGTGCATAGCACGCCGATCGTCACGACCGACCGCACGACCGTCGTCATAGTCGTCGTCGAGATAGTCCTCATCCTCCTCGGCCAGACCGAGGTAGACCATCGCCCTGCGCCCGAGCCCCATGGGCGCGACTCTAAGGGACACCAGGCCGTTCACCGAACAAAGCGGTGCCGATCCGAAGGTGTGTCGCGCCTTCGACCACCGCGTCCTCAAGATCTCCCGACATGCCGGCACTGATGACGGTGGCCTGGGGATGCCCCACCTTCAGGCGTTCCGCCACCTCACGCAGTCGCGCGAATGCAGGTCGTGGCTTCCCTCCCCGGGGGGCGACAGCCATCACGCCTCGCAGAGCCAGTCCCGGCGCCTCCTCGACAAGATCGGCCAGGGCGGAAAGGCCGGCCGGATCGACCCCTCCGCGCCTCGAGCCGGCGATCGACGCACCAATCTTCCCATCGGAAGCACCAGGGAAGTCCAACGAGACCTGGAGACAGACCGACAGCGGGCGGCCGCGTTCCATCGCCAGCCGGGAGAGCACCGGCACCAGGCTCACCCGATCCACCGACTGCACCCAATCCGCCCAACGAAGAACGGATCTGGCCTTATTGCGCTGCAGTTGTCCGACGAAATGCCAGATCGGATCGTCGGAACCGGAGGACGGGCCGTCACCGGTCCCCTTGGTCGGGACGTTCCGTTCCCCGCCGATCAGCCGGGTGACGAAACCCACCTTCGGCCCGGCCTCCTGCTCCCGGTTCTCGGCGAAGTGCCGCACCCCGAGCATGTGCATCATCACAACATCCTGGGGTGGGTAGGTTTTACTGACCGCAATGAGGGTGAGGTGGTCCGGATCACGGCCCGCGGCCCGGGCCGCCCCTGCGATCCGAGCCCGAACCTCGGCCAGCCGCTGCGTCAACCGGTCCAGGCGCGCCGGATCGAGCTCGATCGGGCCGGGCCGGTGGATCATGGCGTCGGCCCGAGCCAGGCCAGACCGGCGAAGCGTCCCGTCCGACCCTCCCGGCGGTAGGAGTAGAGCTCCGGATCCTCGGCGGTACATCGAGCAGAAATTGTTATATCAGTCACACCGGTGACGGCGAGTTGACAACGGATACCGGCACGCAGATCGATCGCCGCGGTACCGACGCGGGTGGTGGCCGCACTCCCCGGCACCTGGGTCTCCACCTCGCAACGAAGATCCTCCGACACCTCGTAACAGCCGGCACAGATACATGGACCGATGGTGACACGGAGCTCGTCCGGGGCGGCGCCGAGCCGCTCGAGGGCCCCGAGAGTGGCATGTATCACGCCATTGGCCATCCCAACCCGGCCGGCGTGCGCCACTCCCACCACCGCGGGGGCCTCGAACAGCACCGGTGCGCAGTCGGCGACCATCACGGCGAGCGCGAGGCCGGGGACATCGGTCACCAGCGCGTCCGCCTGCGGAGGCGGCCCGTGCCGGCGCAACACGGCGACCTGCCTCCCATGCACCTGCCGCATGTACTGGACCGGCATCCGCAGCCGGTCGACGAGCCGGCGTCGGTTGACGGCGACGGCCTCGTCGGCATCCCCGACGTGGTCGCCCAGATTGAGTCCCTCGAACGGCGGGTCGCTGACCCCACCCGAGCGCGAGGTGACGAGAACCGGCATGCCGGAAGTCTGCCTGGCACCGGCTACTTGAGGAAGTCCGGCACGTCCAGCTCGTCGTCGTCGGCCACAGGCCGCACCGGCCGGCGAGGCGGGTAGGTCGGCCGGGGAGCAGTGCGCGGGGGCTCCGGGCGGTGCTGACCATGGGTCTGATCAACCGGCGGCTCCACCGGTTCACGGTTCGGCGGGGCGAGGCGGGACTCGATCGTCGGGATCACGGTCGATTCGGCCGTGGCGGCCGCGGCGGGTTCGTTCGAGGCCGGCACCCCCGGCCGCGGTTCCGGGTGGTAATGACCGACGTTCGACGGCGCGATCGGCGGCGGGGGTGCCTGCAGGTAGCTCGGCGCGGGCGGCGGGACCGGCGCGACGGGCGGGGGCGGCGGGGGCGCGGCGGGCGGCGTCCGAGACGGGACGGTGG
>NZ_CDWRCL010000186.1:0-8096 GCF_977927575.1 Frankia sp. CcCS3 | reverse complement strand
GTCCTCTTTTACCGACACCAAGGAGCGGGAGAAGCGGGTGAAATTTGTCACCTACTTCACCGCGGCCCCTCCGTCACGGCCGGAGTCCGGGGCCGGCTCGGGTCCGACGCGTGGTCCGGCGTCCTGGGAGGCGCGGGAGCGAACCGGTACCTTCGCACACGTGGAGATCAGCGAACTATCGGTTCCGGACGCCTGGGTGTTCACCCCACGTCAGCACTCCGACAGCCGCGGGACCTTCCTGGAGTGGTTCCGCTCGGACGCTCTCGCCGAGGCGGTGGGACATCCGCTCACCCTGTCGCAGGCCAACCACAGCGTGAGCCGGGCCGGCACGCTGCGCGGGGTGCACTACGCGCAGGTCCCCCCCAGTCAGGCGAAGTACGTGACGTGCGTGCACGGCCGGGTGCTGGACTGCGTCGTCGACATCAGGGTCGGCTCACCGACCTACGGGACGTTCGCGGCGGTCGTCCTCGACGACGTCGACCGGCGGGGCCTGTATGTCGCGGAGGGTCTCGGGCACGCCTTCATGGCGCTCACCGACGACGCCGCGATCTCCTACCTGTGCTCGACCCCGTACACCCCCGGGCGCGAGTACGGGGTCCACCCACTCGACCCCGATCTCGCGCTGCCCTGGCCCGACGATCTCGTACCGTTGCTGTCCGACAAGGACACCGCGGCGCCGTCACTCAAAGAGGCGGAGGCGGCTGGCCTGCTGCCCGACTATCGCGCCTGCCGGGCCCTGTACGCCGAACTCCGCTCGGCGAGCGCCGCCGGGGACATCCGGTGATCCGGGTGGCCGGCCCCGGAGACGTCAAGGTCGTCCACCACCTGGTCACCGAACTCGCCGCGTACGAGAAGGAGCCGGCCGCCGTCGCCATGACGCCCGCCGATCTCGACACGGCCCTGTTCGGACCGGTGCCGGCCGCCCACTGCCTGGTGGCCACCGCAGACCACCCTACCGGCGACTCCACCCCACCACAGGTCGTCACCCCACCACAGGTCGTCGGCTTCGCGCTCTGGCACCCGACCTTCTCCACCTGGACCGGCCAGACCGGGATGTACCTCGTTGATCTGTTCGTCCGGCCGGGCCACCGCCGCCGTGGTCACGGGCAGGCCCTGCTCACCACTCTCGCGGCGATCTGCGCCGACCGCGGCTACCGGCGCATGGAATGGGCGGTACTGGACTGGAACGCCCCGGCGCAGGCGTTCTACCGCTCCCTCGGCGCGGGGCCGATCGAGGGCTGGACGACCTGGCGCCTGGGCGCCGGCGCCATCACCGCACTGGCCGGCGTCGGTGCCGGCAGCGATGCGGCCGGCATCGCTGCGGCCGGCACCGCCAGAGCCGGCACTACCTGAGCCGCACCGCCAGAGCCGGCGACGGCCAGACAGGCCGGATGCAGCAGCTTACGATCACCCGACCTGCGGTACCCATCGGCGGCTGGGTACGGTGGAGTCGGTGGCCGCCGCCCGGCCGCCGACGGAGCGGAAACCATCCGCCCATGCGGGACATCATGGTCGGGAGCGGAATACTCGACCCGTCGACGGGTGGGAGAGGAGCCGCCGAGAATATCATCATCTGATCGACCTTGGTCGGCAGGACACCCGCGAGGCGCCGTCCTCGCACGACGCAGGCTCTTTGGGGGTAGGAACGTGGATCCGACGCCTTCGACCGGCGGCGCGGAGAGCTCCGACACCATCGACAGCCAAACCGCCCACTCAGGCGGCCTACGCGACGTGGTTGCGCTCACCCTGCCCGCCGCGAGCGCCTACCTCACCGTCCTGCGCACGGCGACGGCCTCGCTGGCGGCCCGCCTCGACTTCACTCTCGACGACATCGAGGATCTCCGGATCGCCGTGGACGAGGCGTGCGCCCTGCTGCTCGTCTCGGCCGTGCCGGGTTCCTCGCTGGACTGCACGTTCACCCTCTCGCCGGGGGTAATGCACGTCTTGGTGACGGTCGAGAGCCTGGACGGCGAGCAGCCCTCCGAGGACACCTTTGCCTGGACCGTGCTCAAGGCGCTGGCGGGCGACGTGCAGACCTCGACGGGCCCGGGGTCGCGGGTGAGCATTGCCCTGCAGAAGCGCAGGGGCGTGCGCGCCAGCCTCGGTGAGCCTCCGGCCGGCCACGTCCGGGGGTCGGGTGCGTCCAGAGAGACTCCATTGGGCGACACGGTAGGTACGTCGTGACGCCGACCGGGAGAACTCCGACCCCACCGCGCACGGTACCTGATCACGACGTATCCGGTCGCGACGCATCTGATCATGACCCGGTGTCCACCGTAGACCCGGTAGCGGCGTTGAGTCAACGGGGATCCGTGCTCGACGACCACCCGGGGATCGACAGCGATCTCGGCCCCGAGGTGACGACCCAGGCACTACCGAACCCGGCGGTGGACGGTACGGCGATCGACGGGGAGAGCGATCGGCCCGACCGCGCGCATTCGCCCGACCGGGCCTTGGCCCGCACGCTGTTCGTCCGCCTCGCCGAGCTACCCGAGGACGATCCCGAACGCTCCGCCGTCCGCGATCAGCTCGTCCGGATGCACCTGCCGCTGGTGGAGTACCTCGCCCGCCGTTTTCGCAACCGGGGCGAGCCGCTCGACGACCTCATCCAGGTGGCCACCATCGGATTGATCAAATCGGTGGACCGATTCGATCCGGAACGTGGGGTGGAGTTCTCGACCTACGCCACCCCGACCATTGTCGGTGAGATCAAGCGGCACTTCCGGGACAAAGGCTGGGCCATCCGGGTCCCCCGCCGCCTTCAGGAGCTCAAACTCTCCCTGACGAAGGCGACCTCCGAGCTCTCCCAGACGCTGGGCCGCTCCCCCACGGTGAGTGAGATCGCCCGGCATCTGCAGATGAGCGAAGAGGACGTCCTCGAGGGGCTGGAGTCGGCGAACGCCTACTCGGCGGTCTCCCTCGACGCGCCGGACTCCGGCGACGACGAGGCACCCGCCGTCGCGGACACCCTCGGCGTCCAGGACGAGTCCCTGGAGGGCGTCGAGTACCGCGAGTCCCTCAAGCCGCTGTTGGAGAAGCTCCCGCCGCGGGAGAAGCGCATCCTGCTGCTGCGGTTCTTCGGCAACATGACCCAGTCCCAGATCGCGACCGAGCTCGGCATCTCCCAGATGCATGTGTCCCGGCTCCTGGCTCGGACGCTGGCCCAACTGCGGCGCGGCCTGCTCGAGGACGGCTGAGCGGACCCGTCACCCGGTCCCGCCGCCGCGCCGAGGCGGGACCGCCGGCCCGAGCCCACCGGCCAGCAGCAACGCGACGACGATGACAAGGGGCACGACGAGCAGCGGGATGCCGTAGCCGTAGCGGCCGGACTGCACCAGCCCCCACGCCACCGGCAGGCACAGGATCTGCACGACCAGGGTGGGCGAGCGGAAGGATGCGCCGTTGCGCAGCACGCCTCCCGCGAGGACCGCCACACCGAGCCCGCCGACGATGGCGAGCACCCCACCGCTCTCGGCACGACCCACGTCGTCGATGTCCGGCCCGAAGCCGCGCAGCACCTGCAGGATTCCGAGGGCCAGCAGGGTCAGCGCCTCGATGGCGAGCAGGACGGACGCCACCCGAGTGGGCACGGACGCCGCGCGAGCAGCCTGCCGCAGTGTGCCGAAGCGGCCGGCCGCCGGCTGATCGGGATGACTCGTGGATCCCATATCCCCGACACTACGTTTCCGGGGCCGTCGGCGTTCCCGGGGCCGTCGGCCAGTGCCCCCGGGGACCCTCCGGACGGTGTCCGCCGGATTCCAACGGTGTGAGAGTTTTCCCAGCCGGCGACCCGGATGACCAGGCGGACTACGGTGGAGGCATGCGAGGGCTGTTGGTCGTCAACCCCGTCGCCACTGCTACGACCGAACGTGTTCGTGACGTCCTCGCCAGCGCGCTCGCCGCGGACCTCGCCCTGGAGACTGTGGTCACCAAGGGGCGGGCGCACGGGGTGGAGCTGGGGGCCAGAGCGGTCGAACTCGGCGTCGACGTGGTGATTGCGCTCGGTGGGGACGGTACCGTCAACGAGATCATCAACGGACTGCTCCAGAACGGTCCGGTACCGGGCGGCCCAGCGTTCGCCGTGGTCCCGGGTGGCAGCACCAACGTCTTCGCCCGCGCGCTAGGCTACTCTGCGTCACCGGTGGAGGCGACCGGCGAGCTGCTGCGCGCGCTCCGCGAGGGCCGCACCCGGCGGATCAGCCTCGGCCAGGCTCAGTACGGCGACGAACGGCGCTGGTTCACGTTCTGTTTCGGCATCGGTCTGGATGCCCAGGTCGTCGCGCGGGTCGAGGAGAAGCGTGGCGAGGGCAGGCGCAACACCGCCGGCCTGTTCCTGCGGACCGCGGCGGGTCAGATCCTCCACGGCACCGACCGCCGCGGTTCGCCCATCACCCTGACGACCACCGACGCCGGCTCGGCCCTCGACCCCGGGAGCACCGGCCCAGCGGGCGGGCGGGCCGAGGAGCACATCGCCTTCTGCATCGTCTGCAACACCCACCCGTGGACCTACCTCAACTCCCGTCCCGTCCTCGCCTGCCCGGACGCGTCCTTCGACACCGGTCTGGACCTCCTCGCGCTGCGGCGGGTGCGGTTGCCCAGCGTGCTGTGGGCCGCCTCGCGGATACTCACCGATGGCGAGGGTCCGCGCGGTCGCAACGTGGTGCGCCGCCACGACACGTCGTCGATTCGCTTCTCCACGGACACACCCCTGCCGGTGCAGATGGACGGCGAGTATCTCGGGATGTTCTCCGAGGTGCTGCTGACCCACCATCCGCACGCGCTGCGCGTCGTCGCCTGACGGCTGCCCGCCCGGGAGAATGTCCGCTCAGGCGTCGAGCGCCGTGGTGGGGGTCCCGTCCGGCCGGGACAGTGCCTGGCGGATCTCCACGGGGTCGTCGCAGATCGCCCCGGTGACGCCCGCGTCGCGGATCCGCCGGGCGTCCTCGACGCTGGTCACCGTCCAGGTGATCAACCGGACGCCGGCCTCGCGTGCCCGTCCAGCCGCGTCGGAGGTGCCGAGCACCGCGCTGGTGTGCACATGCAGTTCGGTGTGGCCCGCCGACCGTGCGTAGGCGAGGCCGCCGCTCACCGACATCCGGGGCATGGTGAGGAACGCCGTCGTGACCGCGAGGCCGGCGTCACGCACCGCCTCGATGGCGAACCAGTCGAACGACGACACCGTGATGCCGCCGGCACCGGCGTCGAGGTCGGCGGCGTCCGGCCGGCGGCCGGCCCATCCCCGGGCCCGCAGCGTCTCGGCGAGCCGGCGCGCGGTCTGCTCCCGGGGTGCGTCGAAGTCCGGCTGCCCGGGCTGGTTCTTGATCTCACAGATGAGCCGACCGCGACGATCCCACACGTCAAGGATCTCATCGAGCAGGGGAATGCCCCGGGCCCGCAGCGCCGCCGTGGTCCGCCGGACCACCGCCCGGCCGGCGGGGCGGGACAGCCGCGCGTCGTGCACGCAGACCAGGTCGCCGTCCGCGCTGCGCCGCACGTCGACCTCGACACCGTCGGCGCCCACCCGCAACGCGGCATCCACCGCCTCGACCGTGTTCTCCGGGCCGGGAACCCTGCTGCCACGATGACCGAGAACCTCCATGCTCCAACCCTGCCAGCTCCGGCGGCGCGAGCGGGTCAGATCGGGCCGGGATGACGGCGCACACCGGCGCCGGAGCAGCCCTCAGACAGCCCTCAGACAGCCCTCGGGCAGCCCCCGGACAGCACAGAACGGATCCATGACCGACTGGCCTGACATCGGCGGCTTGATCGCCGAGGATCCGGGCCGCCCACCGGCCGCACCGGTGACGATCGGTGCGACGGAGTGTGACATCCCCTGGCAATCGGGGCTCCCGTGACACTTCGGCCAGCTAAGGAGACGGCCGCCCCCCGTGGTCCGCCTGTGTCCCTGCCGGACAAGTGCAGGCCAGCCAGGCTGTGAAGAGGCTTGCAGGTTCTTGCGCCGTTGCCTGTTCGGGTGGGAGGGTGGCGAATGTCCGAGGTGGATGCACGTGCACCCGGGCTCACCGACACCCGGCAACCCGCTCTACGGCCCGCCGCCGAGGCCGAGCAGACATCCTGCTCAATTTATTTTCACCTCGGCACAACCGTAGCGGCTCACAAAGCGTCTCATGTGCAGTGTGGCCCGAGACGAGAGAGGGAGTTGTACGCATGGACTGGCGCCACAGAGCGCTCTGCCGTGACGAGGATCCCGAGCTCTTCTTCCCGATCGGTACAACCGGTCCGGCGGAACGCCAGGTCGAAGAGGCAAAGGCCGTTTGCGCGCGGTGCGCAGTCACGAGTGACTGCCTCAACTGGGCACTGGACACCGGGCAGGACTCCGGTGTCTGGGGCGGGATGAGCGAGGACGAACGCCGGGCGCTTAAGCGCCAGGTCCGACTCCGGGTTCGAACCGCCTGACCGCAAGACCGTCCCCGCCGGCGGGCCGACAGCGCCCGAGGAACCGGCACCACGTCCCGGGTCCGAACAACAACACCCGCTCGCGGCAGGCCCTGCCCGCCGGAACCGGCACCGGCGGACCACAGTGGTCGCCGCATGAGGTCATGCCACAACCCGTACCGCAGCACGGGGGTAGCTGGCAGCAGCATCGGCCGTTCTGTCCGCGCGCCCGCCGCAGCAATGCGGCGCGACGCGGACGGGGCGGCCGTAATGTTTTCCGCCCCCGACCGCGCCTCCCGGCGATCGGGCCCGCTCAGGCGAGCCACCGCCCGGGACGCTCCCGACCCGGGCCCCCACGAGCACGCCACATCGGCACGACGGCCATGGACGAGGGACACATCTTGGGGGATACCCCCTCCCGGGCACCCTAAACACTCAACTTTCAGAAAGTGGGATCGACAGGAGCGCCTCCGTCCCGCACTCTGGACCGGCTTGGAGCCGGATGGTGCCGTGCATCTCGCCCAGCACCAGCTGGCGGACGATCTGCAACCCCAGCCTTGGCGAGTGCTCGAGCTGGAAGTCCTCGGGCAGCCCGGCACCGTCGTCGGCCACGACGACATCAAGCCGGTCTGCCAGGCGGCTGACCCGGATCTCGATGGAACCCGCCGAACCGTCGAACGCATGTTCTACAGCATTCTGTAGAAGTTCGGAAAGCACAAGAGCCAACGGGGTGGCGAGTTCGCCGGGAAGCCGCCCGAACGACCCGGTCCGGCGGGTGTTCGCCCGAGCCCCGGTGGAGGCCAGATCCACCGTGACCGAGGTGATCTGGTCGGCGATCTCGTCGAACGGCACGCTCTCCCCCAGACTCTGGGACAGCGTCTCGTGCACGACCGCGATCGAGGTGACCCGGCGCACCGACTCCCGCAGCGCCGAGCGCGCCTCGTCGGCCTTCGTCCGCCGCATCTGCAACCGCAGCAGGGCGGCTACGGTCTGTAGATTGTTCTTGACTCTGTGATGAATCTCATGGATCGTCGCGTCCTTACTCAGCAGCAGCGCCTCGCGGCGACGCAGCTCGGAGACGTCCCGGACGAGTACCAGCACCTCCCGGGTCGCCCCGGGAAAGAGCGGGATCGCCCGCAAGAGCACCACCGTGCTCCCGACCGCGGCTTCCACCTCCACCGGCCGACGCCGGCCGAGCGCGTGCCAGACCGCCGGGGTCGCGGCGGACAGGTTCAGCGCCCGGTGCACGGAGCGGAGGTCCTCGCCCGTGACATTGCCGGTGTAGCCGAGCCGGCGGTACGCCGAGAGCGCGTTCGGGCTCGCGAAGATCACCTTTCCGGCGCCGTCGAGCCGCATCATGCCGTCGCCCACCCGGGGGGACTCGGGAAGCTCCGCCGAGCTGCCGCGGAACGGAAAGGCGCCCTCGGCGATCATCAGGGCCAGGTTGTTGGCACCCTGCAGATAAGCCGACTCCAGCGCGCTCGGCGTCCGGGTGGTCGCGAGGTTGGTGTCCCGGGCGAGGACGGCGATCACCTCGTCACCCCGCCGGACCGGGATCGCCTCGGTCCGCACCGGGACCCCGCCGTCCCACTCGGGCTCGCCCTCCCGCGCGATCCGGTGTTCCCGCCAGGCGTTCTGGACCACCCAGCGATTGATCACGACGCTGCCGACCTCGTCGTTGTGGTACGCGGTCGGACCGG